>NZ_JBNDMQ010000026.1:0-143331 GCF_050436665.1 Paraburkholderia sp. EB58
CCCATCTGCGCCGTGCGCGAACGGTGGCCGAACGAACGCAGGTCATTCACGCCATACCAGCGGTGGCTGCGCAATTCTTCAGGGGTCTTTCTCTTCGTACTCACTTCGTAGTGCTCCAGAAAACTCAGTCGGTAAAGCGCCCGCCGCGACGTGGCACGGTCGGCAGCCGGATCCGCATTGTTCGTCTCGATGTCGACGCGACGCAGGTATCAAACGCGTCGGCGCTGAGTGAGACGAATGCGATGTCGGGGCTGCCTGCGACCTGCATTGCCCTGGTGCTGATGGACAGTTGCGGCGCTGGCGCTTCGGTGGTTGGGACAGCGGAAAGGAGGCTCGGGCGTGGTGCCGCGAATCGGAGGAAGCTTTCCTGTGTGAGCGTGTGATCGATCGAGAGGTTGTCAGTGTTCTGCGACGCGGATGAGGTCCGCACCGTGTCGACGGCAAGGTCGAAGCCGAATGCAACCGCTGCATCCGGAGATTTGACTGACAACCCACCCGAATCGACCATCTCGTCTCCTTACCATCTTGTTGTTCAGCCAATTCGCCAAGCAAGACGCCTGACGAATTTACCGCGCGAGGCGGTCCGATGCGCGAACATACCTAACCACCAGCAATGATGTCAAGCAACTAAGTAGACAGAGTCCGACCGTCTTTCTGAATAAATCATCCGCAACCCTTTGTTTTTATTGACATTATCTAGATTAATCAGGAAAACCCGAGTGTTGTAAGGTTGTCAGCGCTTAACATGCGAGACCAAAGCTGTTACTGGTAAGACAAATATGCATTGCTCATCAACCCTGCACACCGGTCGCTGGCTCGCCGCAACGGCCGAAAACAAAGCGGCAGGACGTGCAAACGCTGACCGCCCATCACGCAAGGCGATCCGAAAGATCAATTCAGTCGGGTAACCACACTGCGAGACTTGAAGGAGCAGCGCGGGTTAGTCGTATGTCTCCGGCGAGAGGAGAAGAACCTTCGCTCGCCGGCATCGCTGGCGGCCGTTCAGGCTGCGAGCCGAAATCGCACTCACAGCCTGGGCAAACGCACGATGGCATTCGCGTCCATTGCGCTCATGCGGGCACGGGACGTCGGCAGTAAGGGGCGCCCCGCAGCGCTGGCGCGCCCGGCGGCCCACCACTCGCCGGTCAGCATCATGAGACGCCTTTGACCAGCACCGCACCGTCTTACGCGCGTGCTTTCGCCACCAGATCGCGTTCGAAAGCGAGCAAGGCCTGGGTCGCGGCATCGACTGCTGCGTGGTGTTCCTTCGGCGTCGCACTGAGCAGCGGCAGGATCGCACCCATGTCAGCGATCCCCGAGAACGTCACGGCGTCGTGCAACACGCGGATCAGCGAAATGTTGTCGCGCAGCGTTTCGAGCGGCATGAAGGCGTCGTAAATACGCTGGGCGTCGGCATGCCGCGATTCCTTCGCGGCGCGTAGCAGCGCGGTAACCGAGTGCGATGCAATGCAGCCCGAACCCGTCGTCCACGCAGCCAGCCCGAAGTCGCGCACATGGACCAACGCCGGGCGCTCGCCCATGCCCGACACGACGCGCGCCGGGTTGACGCTTTCCAGCAGACGCCGCAGATAGGCGTCCTCCGCGGGGGTTTCGCGCACGATGGCGTACTTCACCGCGATCAGCGTGCCGCGGTCGACGAGACGTGCGAGCGTATCGACGTCGACGTAATTTTCGCTCTTGATATACAGCGTGAGCGGGATGCCCGCTGCGTCCACAATCCGCGTGAGCCCAGCTTCGACGCCTTCAGACGTGGTAAAGCCGCCGAGCGGCAGCACCATCGCCGTGCGATACGACGTCTGTGCGAGGATGCGGGCCTGATCGAGCATCTTGCCGTAGTCGGGACCAATTGCCGGGATGACCCGCGTATCCGGACCCGCGCTTTGCGCGAGCATGTCGAGCAAGTCACGGTATTCGCTGACGGCGACGTGATAGAAGTTCGCGTTGCCGCCGTACAGGAGCGTGCGAACGCCGCCCGCCTCGATGTGCCGGATCAGCTTCAGATTTTCATTGGCGTCGATTGACAGGTCGGCGCGGCGCGCCAAGGGCGGCACAGCCATCACGGTCGAGGCAAATTCGCTCTCGACGATTGGGGACACGTTCATGGGGTCTCTTGTCTCTTGTCGGATATTTAATTGCTGACAGACTGAACGGTAGCATCGTCATCACCATGTTGTCAAACAACATGACCTTCGCCGCGGATAACCTGCTGGAGGTTGTCCCACGCGAGCTGGATGGCATCGAGGTCGGCCTCATCGGCCTTCTGGGCGGCGAGCGATGCGCCGCCTACCTCGGTCATGACGCGAAACTCGTAACAGCGCCGCAGATCCGACAAGGTTTCCAGTGGTGCGAAGCGGCGCAGGTCGGGATCCGGCCGGCGCCTCACGGTGGTGCCGGATGCCTGCCGGGTGGCGATGATGCCGTCCGCGCGCAACTGCGCCAGCGCTTCGCGCACCGTGGGGCGCGAGGTTTCGAAGCGCTCGGCCAGCATGTGCTCGCTTGGCAGCCGGTCCCCTGCCTGATACTCGCCGTCGATGATGCGGTTCAGGATGTCGCTGTAGACCTTTCCCGGCATGCCGGGCGATTTGTGTTCGATCATGGCCGAGGAATCGTCTAAAGTTGTCACACTGGATAACAATTGTACGACCACTTTTGCCGAAAACGCATAGTGGTAAACAACTTAGGCCATGGCCGGGGATGAGCGGAGACCCGCCCCCGTTAGCGCAGTTCCGTCGCCGCGTACACTCCATTGATGCACTTGCGGCGACCGAATCGCGCTCAAAAGTCGGAGCGCACCGTCAACATCAGATTGCGCCGGTCGCCGAACTCGCTAAAGAACGTTCCCGGCGGACGCACGTAGTACTCGCGGTTGAACATGTTGTTCAGCGTCAGCGAGGCATCGAGATGCTTGTTGAAGCGATAGCCCACTTGCGCATTGAAGATCGCATAGCCGCCCTGATCGACGCCGCGCGTAATCCAGCTCTGCGCAAGCATTCCGCCGCCAATCATCACGCCATTCAGGACACCTTGCGAAAGCCGGTAGGTCGTCCAGAGTTTGAACAGGTGCTTCGGATCGGTACCGTCCGAGAAATTGCCCGTCTGGTTCGTGAAGTCCTGGTTCAGGTACGTATAGCCCGCGTACACATTCCAGTTCGGCAGCGGCTCGCCGGTGACTTCGAGCTCGAAGCCCTCGTTACGCGCCCCGCCGCCTGCGATCGAACCGGTCGGATTGTCGGGATCCGCAATCGCGACGTTCTCGGTGTTGATGCGGAACAGAGCCGCAGTCGCGCCGAGCCGCCCATTCAGGAAAGTGCCCTTCAGGCCGGTTTCGAACTGCTCGCCGGTTGCCGGTGGCAACGCCCCGCCGGCAAAGGTGGTCGCCGTTTGCGGCGAGAATATCTTCGAGTAGCTCACGTAGGCACTCAACCAGGGAACGATGTCATAGACGAGCGCCGCGGAAGGGAGGAACCGGCCATTCATCCGGGTGTTCGTGGTCCAGTCGGACACGGTCGGCAAGAAGCTCTGCGATTCTTCGTTAAAGAAGGTTTCGCGCGCACCGAGCACGAGCGTCAGCGGCTTGGCGAGATGAATCCGTCCCTGCGCGTACACGCCGTACTGCTCCGTTCGGATATTGGAGCCGAAGCTGAACGGTATGCTGACCTGCGGGACCGAGTCGGGATCGAAGACGTTGTACGCCCCGCCGAACGGTCCGTCGAGCGAAGCAAAGCCCGATTGCGAGGTCTCCGTGAGCAGCGAATAGTTCGCGCCAATCGTGAATGTGTGGGTCTGGCCGAACAACTGCACCGGTCCCGACACGTTCGCATCCGCGCCGAACCAGTCGTAGGTGATGCGCTGCCGCTGGTCGGCATAGTCGGCGAAACCGTCTTGGCTCACGCCCGGTCCCGAATACGCGTACTCGCTCGACTGCAGTTCGTGGCGATAAAACAGCGTGGTCTGCGATTTCCAGTCGTTCTCGAACTTGTGCGTCAGATTCAGGTTGGTTTCCGCGAGCGACGTGTAGCTATAGTGCCAGGTCGGGCTGAAGTTCTGCGAATACGAACTCGGCAGGCGCGTATTGGCGGGCGTGCCACCGATACCATAGTCGAAGCCCGACACTGGATCGACCTCATAGGCCGCCGAAAACGACAGCGTAGTGCGCGGGTTGATGTCGTAGTCGAGTGCGCCATAGGCCATGAAGGTTTTCTCGCGCACACCATCCACGGATTTCAGGCCGTCACTGCCGACGATCACCGCACGGCCTCGCAACGAGCCGTCCTTGTTGAGCGGACCGGTAACGTCGACCATCTGACGCACGCTGCCGAAGGTATCAACCTGCGTCTCGGTGGCGATGTGGAACGTATCCTGCGGACGCTTGCGCACCAGGTTGACTGTGCCGCCCGCGTCGATCGGGTCGGCGGCGCCGGTCATCACGCCTTCAGGTCCGCGAAACACCTCGATGCGGTCGTACATGGCCAGATCGAACTGGGTCTGATACTGCAGGCCGCTAACGACGGACACGCCGTCGAACTCGATACCCAGATAATTGCCGCGCGCCTTGTAGTAGGCCGTCCCGTCGCCATAGTTCAGCGATTCGACACCCGTGACATAGAGCAACGCGTCCTGGATCCTCGTCATGTTCTGGTCGTCCATGCGCTGGCGCGTCAACACCGAGACCGAACTCGGAATCTCTTGGAGCGGCTGTGGCGTCCCGCCCGCGACCGTCGCACTGCTGGCCGCGTAGGAACCGCTGCCTTCGGTGGTGGCGTCGGCGGCGCTCGTCACGGTGACAGCCGGCAGCACGTTGTCGGTACCCGACGTGCTCGTTGCAGTTGTTGCGCTCGTCGTGCCCGTTGTGGTGGCCGGCGCTGTTTGTGCACGGGCGTGGCCCGCCCAGATCGCGAGCAGCGAGATCGCTACCGGTGTCAGCCGGGAATGGAACGAGCGAGCTCCGGCTCGTCGTGTCCCGCTAAGGTCCATGGTTATTTTCATCGTAGCAGGCAGATTCTCAGCGTGAAGACACACACCCGCCCTGCCCATTGAAGTGGACTCCTAACGAGGTGTGTCAGGATGATGTATTCGTAGCGAAGTTGACTCGCGGCTTTGCACTTTCCCCCAGCACCGCGACCGGCGATAAGCCGCTCTCACGCGTCGATGCGCGGCACAGGCAGAGTCGTGCACCACGCATACGTTATCGCGAACGGAATCTTAATCGATAATGATTCTCATTTGCAATATTTCACGTTTGAGGCCGCCTCCGCGCCTGCCAAACGGCCCTCCGGCGGAGAGACATCAATAACCCGGCTGGTTATACTCGCAAATGCGAATCATTTGCATTAACGGGAAATCTGCCTCATCATTAGCGTCATGCCAACACCGTGACGTTGCCGCCCATGAATCCGCCTCTCGCTCTTGCCCCGCTCGATCGCACAACCGCCACGGAGCCGCTCGATCACGCGGACATCGTGCTGCAAACGCTGCTGTCACGTCAGTCGCATTGGCCGTTGACGAGCCCCGGCCCCGATGACGAAGCGCTTGCCTCGATTTTCGACGCCGCACTGCGCGCGCCCGATCACTGGAATCTGCGCCCATGGCGCTTCGTTGTCGTGCGTGGCGAGGCACGTGTCGCCTTGGGCGAAGTGCTGGTGGATCTCGCGTGCGCCCGCTTGCCGGGCGAGCCGCGTGCAGCGCACGCGCATCGCGGCAGGAAAGCTCAAGCAGCACCAGTGATCATCGCGCTCGGCGCGGCGATCGACGAGGGGTCGACGGTGCCTGAAGTCGAACAGTTGTTGTCGGTCGGTGCGGCGACGATGAACATGCTGAACGCGATCCACGCGCTCGGTTATGGCGGCTTCTGGGCAACCGGTCCGGACAGCTACGACACCGCCATGCACGCAGCCCTCGGTTTTCAGTCGTCCGAACGATTGCTCGGTTTTCTGTTCGTCGGCACGCCGCAATCAAAGCAATGCGCCGCAGCAAGACCCGAGCGCAGCGCCCACGTGCGCGAATGGACCAGCCCGTCGTCGGACCAGTCGGCCGCGAATTAACAGCGAAACAAACGTGCGCGCGGCCGTGCGGATCGACGGGCGGCGCGCGCCATAACGCACGGCTCGCTTGCTGTGCGTCAGTGCCCTCTTCCCGATGCGCCAGCGCAAGCGGAATGCCCATCTCACGCCGGAGGTCCCATGCATTTCCATAGCCTATCGGAGCAACCTTACTCGCTGCTCGACGAATCTCTCGCACAACATCCCGACATGGCCGAGCAAACCGTCCTCAGCGCAGTCAGGACCTGGCTTCGTCCGCAGTGCGACGCCGTGCGCAAGCGCGAAAGCTGGCGCGAATCGCTGTCCGAGGCGGGTCTTACGCGCGACGGTCTGGTCTCGTTCGACCTGCTCATGCGTTCGATCATGAGCGTGTCGCACCGGCCGCTTGATACGCGCTGCCGCTGCGCGAGCGACCTCGCGAAAGACGAAGCCATGCTGCTGCAATCCATTGCGCTGCTACAGGGCATGCGCAGTGACGAGGCGATCAGGTTGCTCGACGATTGGTTACCGCAACCGGCTGTGAGCGTCATGCTGAAAGTGGTCCGCTGGTTTGCGATAGCGCTGCTCGAAGCGGGACTCGAGCTGACGGTCCGCGAGCGGCGCGTCACCTATATGCATTGAAGACGGTGTGCTTTCGATGACGAAGGACGTTTGAGCATCACCTGAGCGCCCTTTGAACAACTGAAAAGCCAATCGCACCACGAGCCGTGGCACGCCATCTCCGGCGCCCACGGCTCGCAACGCGTGCAACGCTTACTGCGCGCCGAGCTTCTTGATCAGCACGTCCAGTTGCGCCAGTTCCTCAGCGGTCAGATCGGTGAGCGGTGCGCGTACCGGACCAGCGTCGCGGCCCACCAGCTTCGCACCGGCCTTGACGATGCTCACCGCGTAACCCTGCCGGCGATTGCGAATTGCCAGATACGGCAAGAAGAACTCGTCGAGCAGCTTGCCCACAGTGGCATGGTCGTCGGCAGCAATCGCGCGGTAAAACTGCATTGCCGTCTTCGGAATGAAGTTGAACACCGCCGACGAGTACACCGGCACGCCCAGCGCCTTATACGCCGCCGCATAGACTTCCGCGGTCGGCAACCCGCCAAGGTACGAAAAGCGGTCGCCAAGCCGGCGACGAATCGTCACCATCGCCTCGATCTCGCCCACGCCGTCCTTGAAGCCGATCAGGTTCGGGCAGCTATCCGCCAGACGCTCGAGCACGTCCGCGTTGAGCTTAGAATTGGCGCGGTTGTAGACGATCACACCCATGTTCTTGACCGACTTGCACACCTGCTCGACGTGCGCGGCAATGCCTTCCTGCGACGCTTCGGTCAGATAGTGCGGCATCAGCAGCACGCCTTTGGCGCCCAAGCGCTCCGCTTCCTGCGCATATTCGATCGCCACGCGCGTCGCCCCCCCCGCGCCAGCCAGGATCGGCACCTTGCCTTTGCAGGTTTCAGTAGCAGTACGAATGACGTTGGTGTAATCGCTCTTGGTCAGCGAAAAGAATTCGCCGGTGCCGCCTGCAGCGAACAGGGCTGTCGCACCGTAGGGCGCAAGCCATTCGAGACGCGCTGCGTAGGTGTCGGCGCGGAAGTCACCGTTTGCGTCGAAGTCCGTTACGGGGAAGGACAGCAGGCCTTCGGAAACAATCGCCTTGAGTTCTTGAGGGGTCGTCATGGTCTGAAAAGTGTCAAGTTTGAAGAAAAGTGGGCGGCCATGCCGGCCGCTGTCGGGTCGAGGTTCGAATCAGCGCACGAGGCACGGACGCTTGTTGTCGAACTTCCAGTTCGGAATCAGGTACTGCATGGCGACACCGTCGTCGCGCGCGCCCAGGCCGTGCTGCTGATAAAGCGCGTGTGCCTTTTCCAGCGCATCCAGATCGAGCTTGATGCCGAGCCCCGCTGCTTGCGGAACCTTGACCTTGCCACCAACAATCTGCAACGGATCACGCGTCAAATGCTGGCCGTCCTGCCAGATCCAGTGCGTGTCGATGGCGGTAATCTTGCCAGGCGCCGCCGCCGCGACATGCGTGAACATCGCCAGTGAGATGTCGAAGTGATTGTTTGAATGCGAACCCCA
Source organism: Paraburkholderia sp. EB58 (assembly GCF_050436665.1). Taxonomy (NCBI): domain Bacteria; kingdom Pseudomonadati; phylum Pseudomonadota; class Betaproteobacteria; order Burkholderiales; family Burkholderiaceae; genus Paraburkholderia; species Paraburkholderia sp. EB58. The sequence continues at coordinate 8,133 of NZ_JBNDMQ010000026.1, forward strand.
CGTCAGCCCCCAGTCGTTGCACATCTGCGCGACGCGCACCGAGCCTTGCATGGTCCAGAAGTGCGGGTCGGCCAGCGGGATATCGACTGACTGCAGTTGAATGGCATGGCCCATCTGCCGCCAATCGGTGGCGATCATGTTGGTCGCCGTCGGCAGGCCGGTCGCGCGGCGGAATTCGGCCATCACCTCGCGGCCCGAGTAGCCGTTCTCGGCGCCACACGGGTCTTCCGCATAAGCTAGCACGTCGTGCTGGTCGCGGCACAGACGCACAGCTTCCGCAAGCGACCAGGCGCCGTTCGGGTCGAGCGTCACGCGCGCATTGGGAAAGCGCTCGGCCAAAGCCGTCACGGCTTCGATCTCGGCATCGCCCGCAAGTACACCGCCCTTGAGCTTGAAGTCATTAAAGCCGTAGCGCGCCTGAGCCGCCTCAGCGAGCCGCACCACGGCCTCCGGCGTCATCGCTTCTTCGGTGCGGATCCGCTCCCAGGCATCGCGGCCATCCGCGCCGCTCGCATACGGCAGATCGGTTTTCTTACGGTCGCCAATGTAGAACAGGTAGCCGAGCATTTCGACTTCGTCACGCTGCTGGCCTTCGCCGAGCAAGGCGGCAACCGGCACGCCCAGATGCTGTCCGAGCAGATCGAGCAGCGCCGCTTCGAGCGCGGTCACCGCGTGAATCGTGGTGCGCAGGTCGAAAGTCTGCAAGCCGCGGCCGCCCGAGTCACGGTCGGCGAACTGCGTGCGCGCCTTGTTGAGCACCGCTTGCAGATTGCCGATCGACTGGCCCACGATGAGTGGACGCGCGTCGTCGATCGTCTTGCGGATGCTCTCGCCACCGGGCACTTCGCCGACGCCGGTGTTGCCGGCGCTGTCGCGCAGAATGACGACGTTGCGCGTAAAGAACGGCCCGTGCGCGCCGCTCAGGTTCAGCAGCATGCTGTCACGGCCGGCGACCGGCACGACGCGCAGCTCGGTGACGGTCGGCGTGGCGTTCGATTGGAATGGTTTCGTTGGCATGAAGGAAGACCTGTTAAGTGATAGAGCCGACAGGCAGGTGTCGTTGGATCGCTATCCGAACGGAGTGATGAGTGGGCTTTTCCTGATCGAACGCAACGCGAGCGGGCTTGGGGGGAGCGGGACGACTCCAGCCTGAACCACTGAGATACGTTGTCTGACGACAGTCTACTCTTTTTTATTTTAAGTTTCCAGCAAGGTGTTTACCCTGTCTTCAGGCCCGCGCGGGCCTGATGCTTAAGCCCTTTGTGACGTGGACTCGACGCGTGCAACAGCGATTATCGCCGCGAACATGCCCTTGCCGCACACCCGCATCGCGTTCCCGCCTCACCTGTTGTACGACGACTCCGATCGGCCTCGCACTCCATCACGCCGGTCCAAGCGGCCCAAAAAAAGCGGCCGACTGGCCGCGTTTTCGTCCTTGGCCCCTGCTTCAGGCCGTGCGCTCGACACCCTCTGCCGACTCGCTGCTCAACCGGCGCAACCGTTCCCGACTGCTCGAAAGATGCATGCGCATCGCTGCACGCGCCCCTTCGGGATCGCGCCGGGCGATGGCGTCGAGAATGCCCTCGTGCTCCATATTGACCCGCGCCATATAAGCGACGGGATCGCTCTGGGCCAGGCTCGGCGAGTCGACGCGATGCCGCGGAATCAGCGCGGTGCCCATCTGCGTGAGAATGTCGACGAAGTAACGGTTGCCGGTCGCGCCCGCCACCGCAACGTGAAAGCGCAAGTCCGCGGCGGCGCTGTCGCCGCCGGCACGACTGGTGGCCTCGACGGCGTCGAGTGCAGCACGGATATTGGCGAGGTCACGCTCGCTGGCCCGCTGGGCGGCTAGCCCTGCGCACTCCGTCTCGAGGCTGATGCGCAATTCCATCACGGACAGCAAATCGGCCAGCGTCGTGGCGGGCACCATCGCGAGACCCAGCGCCTCGCGGCGCGGCTCAAGCACGAAACTGCCGATACCGTGACGCGTTTCGATCACCGCATTCGCCTGCAGGCGCGAGATGGCTTCGCGCACCACGGTGCGGCTGACGCCGAGCAGCGACATCAAGGTTGTCTCGGTGGGCAGCTTGTCGCCCGGCTTCAGCGTGTGCGCAGCGACCTGCTCGTTGATGTAGTTCACCACCCGGTCAGCAAGACTCCCGCGCGCGCGCATGGGCGGCGCAGTTAGGGTTGGGGACGCGGTCATCGAGGACCTCCTTGGTTGTTTGCTGACCCGTCCATTATACGTTGTCCTACAACGCGAAACGGCCGATATCGCCAGCGGTCTAACCAAGCCGCGTCCCCCAAAACGCCCGTTGCACCCGCATGATTTCCTCCTCCACTTCCGCAACCGGCCCGATCAGCTCGACCGGCTTCTGGCAATGGTCAAAGACATAGCGCGACGAGACGCTCATGGTGGGGTTCTCCGCGTGATCGCCAGTGGCCTGCAGCAACTGCGTCTCCGTCATGCCGAACACCACGCGGCCGATGTTCGCCCAATACGCCGTGCCCGCACACATGCAGCATGGCTCCACTGAGGTGTACAGCGTGCAGCTCCACAAGTACTGCGACGTGAAGTTCAGCGCCGCGACGCGGGCCAGCACGGATTCGGCATGATTGACCGTGTCGACATTACCCTGCTCCATCAACACGGTTTCCTGATCGGGGCCGACCAGAATCGCACCGAACGGGTGATGGCCCATCAGCGTCGCCCGTTCAGCGATCGCGCTCGAATGCCGCAAGTGGCGCACGATCTGCTCGCGCGTCGGCGTGAGACCCTGCGGCGGATAAGCGGGTGCGTCGCCAGCGGGCGTTGACGCGATGGTAAGGCTCACAGACAGGTCTCCTTGTTGGTATGGCAAGCGGCAAGCGCTCGGATTACTTGGGCAGTGCGCCGTCGACGCCCTGCACGAACCAGTTCAGACGGGACAAATCGGCATCGGTGAGACTCTGGCCGGCCGCCACCTTGACTGCGCCGGTCTGATCCTTGATCGGGCCGGCGAACGGGTCGAACTTGCCGTCGATGATGTCCAGGCGTTTTTGCGCCAACGCCTTTTGTGCGGTAGCGGAGACGGCGTCGGTGTTGATGTCGGCGAGATCAATCGCCTTTTCCGTCAAGCCCCACCAGACCGGTGCATTAGTCCACTTCGCCGCCTGCACCTGCTCGATCAGATGCGAATAGTAGACGCCCCAATAGGTCACGCACGCGCCCAGTTGCGCATTCGGGCCGAACTTCTTCATGTCCGAGTCCCAGCCGAACGCGTGGACCTTCTTTTGCTCAGCGGTCTGCATGGTGGCAGTGGAATCGGTGTTCTGGATCAGCACATCCGCGCCCTCGCCGATCAGGGTTTCGGCCGCCTGCTTTTCTCGGCCTGGATCAAACCAGCTGTTGATCCAGATAACCTTCACCTTGGAATTCGGATTGACAGACCGTGCGCCCAACGTGAACGCATTGATGTTGCGCACCACCTCGGGCACCGGTACCGAGCCGACGAAGCCGAGCGTGTTGGTCTTGGTCGTATAGCCGCCCACCACACCAGCAAGGTATGCGCTCTGATAGGTGCGCACATCGTAGGTGCTGAAGTTCGCCGCCTTCTTGTAGCCGGTGGCATGCTCGAACACCGTGTCCGGGAAGTCCTTGGCGACCTTCAGCTCAAAGTCCTGGTAGCCAAAGCTGCTACCGACGACGATCTTGTTGCCCTTCGCCGCGAGGTCACGGAAGACACGTTCGGAGTCGGCGGACTCAGGCACGTTTTCGACCCGGGTCACTTTGATCTTGTCGCCGAACTGCGCTTCGATCGCCTTGACGCCCTGCTCGTGGGCGTACGTCCAGCCCGCATCGCCCGGATTGCCGAGATAGACGAACGCCACGCCGAGCGGTTGAGTCGTGTCGGCGTGGGCGCTGAGCGCCAGACCGAGGCTGGCCACCGCGAGGACGCTAGCCGGCATGCGTAATAGATGGCGAAGCGTGCGGGTCATCTCTGCTTTCATAAATTTTCCATGGCGGGTTGGGCTGGGCCTGTTATCAGGCGCCGGGATACGAGAACAGCATCAGGTGGATAGTCGAAGGCCAATTACCCGGTAAATATTCGCTGGCGTTATTTCCGAGATAACGGAATCGATATCTTGCGTGGAAACTGCCTGGTGCGGCGGGCCCGATAGCCAACACCGACCGAACGCAGCGCCCACACCCGTTGATGCGTCCACCCACGCGCTACGACCGACCCGGAACCGGTGAGGACGACACCTGTTTATCGCCCGATCGCGAGAACGTCGCGCAACCGCTCAAACCTCGTCAGATATTTCCGACTCCGATTGAGCCAAAAAATCCACTCCGAGTTTCAACAAGCGGCGATTCTTTTATCTTAAAAATTAGCATTGCAAACAATTGTGACTCTTTGGTTTGTCTCATAGACATTCCTTAAGCTGATGAGCTAGTTTACGACCCCAATAGCAAACGCCTGCTCGCATAGGCGCCATTGTCAATCAACAAGAAACGGAGACCACTGCTGTAATGGGTACGATCAAGGACGTTCTGCAGCACCCGAGTGCCAGGCTCACGCAGCACCTGCGCTTATCGATCGGCACCATCAACTCGCCACTCGACGTTCTTGAGTTCCGGCTGGAGCAGGAGTTAAGCGAAACCCACTGCGCGGACATTACCCTTACCTCGACCGACCAGGCGATCGACGGTGCGGCGTGCGTGGGGCGCAGGGCGACCTTCACGGTCGAGGAAAAAGCGTCGATACCTTCGGCGCCGGGCCTGGTTGCTCCGGTAATCGAGCCTGCGCTCACCCTGCATGGCGTGGTGACCCAGTGGGAGCGCGTGCGAACGGGGCACGACGAGGCAACCTACCGACTGCTTCTCGAACCACGCGTGGCGCTACTCGACCGCGTGCACGACTCCGGTGTATTCCACAACAAGTCGCTAAAAGACCTGATCACTGAATTGGTGGTGGACCGCAAGCTCTTCGATTCCTTCGACATCGAGTTTGCGCTTGAGGACGCGCAGGAACAGTTCGAGCAGACCGTCATGTACGAGGAGAGCGTCTGGAATTTTCTCTCGCGGCACTGTCGGCGTGCAGGTGTTTTCTGGTACTTCAAGCAAGGCCACAAAAGCGATGCGCCACGGCGGGACACAATCGTGTTCGGCAACAACCCCCGAGCCTATATGCGCGCGCTCGAAGTCCCACTCATGCCGTATTCGGGCCTGTCAGGCAAGTGGCACGAGGCGGTGCTCACGATCAGCGAGGTCCGCAAGCTCGTCCCTTCGGCTGTCGAACTGTGGGAGCACAACTACCGCACGCCCGACGATCCACTGAAGGCAGAATCCACGGTCGCTCGCGATGATCGTTCCGTGTTCGGTCGTGTTAACCGCAGCTCGGAACACCACCATAGCGTCGAGATCGGCCAGATGCTGGCTGACGCACGGCGCGAAGAGCTCGTTGCGCGGCAGACGACGTTCAAGGGCACCAGCAACGCGCTGCGCATGATGCCTGGAATGGTGGTACGCCTGACAAACCACAAGCTGCCGCGAGCGGAATACGGCGTGGTGATCACGAAGCTCATCACGACCGGCAGCCGCACACAGCCGGTCTTTAACGAATTCGAGGCGACGCCCTCGCATCTCACGTGGCGTCCGGAGTACATCCCCGAAAAGCACTGGCGCTGGATCAGCGGCACGCTGCCCGGTATCGTTGCGTCGGTCGACGACCAACCCTACGCGTCACTGGACGAGCATGGCCGTTACTCGGTGACGCCACAGTTCCTGCGATCCGGTACCCGCGGCTCTAGCCTGCTCTCGCTGCGGCTGCTGCGGCCCTCTGCGTCGTATCTGGGAGGTTTTCATTCACCGCTGCTACCGCGGACGGAGGTGCGTCTGGCGGCCACGCACGGCGATATTGATCGCTTGCACATCGCGGGCGCGCTTCACGACTACGCGCACCCGGACATCGTGCACGGCAAGGCGGGTTGGTACAGCCGCGCGATATGGCGCGCGCCGCTGGGCGGCGCCGACATCCGCTTCGAGGATATGAAGGACCGGCAGGGTGTCAAGATCGCGACGGTCTACATGAAGTCGTCGGTCAGTCTGGGCTTTCTGGTCGACAGCGAGAAGCGACAGCACGGTGAAGGGATCGAGATCAGCACACAGGGCTGGGCCACGATGCACGGGGCGAAGGGCCTAATGCTGTCGGCCGACGGTCTGTCGAATCGCAATGCGCCGCAGCTTGAAATGCAGGCCGCACTCGGGGAACTGCAATCGGCCCTGCAGCGTGTCACGGCGCTGGTCGACGCTACCGCCCAAGCCAAGGCCACACCCGCCGACAAGGCCACCCAATCCGGCCTGATAGATGCACTGGACCAGTTGAAAAGCGCGGGCCTCATTGCCAGCGCACCGGGCGGCATTGCGCTCGTCACGCCGCGTTCGGTCCAGCAGGCCGCAGGCGAAAACGTGATGCTCACGGCGGGTCGGCACGTGGACGTTAGCGCTGTGAAGCGCTTTACGCTGGCTGCGGGCGACCTGATCTCGATGTGCGCGCACAAGCTCGGGCTGAAGCTCTTTGCGGCGAAGGGCAAGGTCGAGATCCAGGCACAGAGCGACGCGCTCGACCTGTTCGCGGACAAACAGCTACGCGTGGCGAGCGCAAGCCAGGACGTGCTGGTGAGCGGCAAAACGAGGGCGGCGATGGCCAGTGGCGGCGCGGCGCTGACGATCGAGAACGGTAACGTGGTGTTCCATTGTCCGGGTGAGTTCCGGATCAAGGCGGCATCGTTCACGTTCGAAGGGCCGGCTGGGTTGAATTTGCCTCTGCCTGTGATGCCCAAAAGCAATTTAAATGCGGCCGACGACGGTTACTCTCTTTCCCACTGACTCCGATGATTATCAGCCCACCCTTTCTGCCGGCTGCTGGCCTGACCACCACTGACCGCGCGGCCACCGATCCGATGATGGATGTGCTCGACAGGTTCACTGCGTCGCATGGCGGTTATCCGATTGCGTTTGACCGCCGTTGGCATACCGGACTGCACCTCGTGCCCGACGATCAGCACCTGCCCGTCCGTGCGATTGCGGATGGCGAGGTAGTGGCTTTCCGGGTGTGCCAGAAACCGCTCACCGACGGGTTCGACGATGGCAATAGCAATGCCGGGTTCGTGCTGCTCAGGCATACAACAGAAACCGGCGAAAACCGTACGCTCACCTTCTATTCGCTATATATGCACCTGCTCGATCTGGATGCGATGAATCGCCTCGGCGTCGTCCATCCAGCAGATGATCAAGGAAAGCAGCCCCCGCATGCGCCAGCGCCGTGGTTGCAACACCCGACCGGAGAAGCCGTTCCGGGTAGCGGCAAGAAAGTCAGTCGCAAGGACATTCTCGGCTACTTGGGCAAGTTGCAGAACATGCATCAACTGCACTTCGAGGTATTCATGACACAGCGCGATTTCAAATCGTACTTTGACGGTACGCAATTCGGGCATACGGCCTTGGCGACGCCAACTGGCACTGACTACTGGGGTCACAGCTACTACGTAATTCCCACCGGGCAGGCTTTCTTCGGACTACCTCCTGGTACAGACGAACACAATAAACTGAACGGCATCAAATTCGACTACGCGCAGAGTGGAAAGAATGAGCGTCGATTGCAAGTTGAGGTGTATTTCCACAAGGGCGACAAATACACCAACGTATGGAGCGTGGCGGACAACGGTGCCCGGACCCTGCTGACTGAATCGCCTATTATGGAAAAAGACTACGAGTACGATCTTCACAACCGCGCGACGAAGCTTTATCCCGCCTGCCCGAGCGACGGATATGAGTTGCTGCGCTTCGGGCGCATTCTAAGTACGCCAGCAACGCTGGCAGCCATGCCGGAGTCGTCCCGGCCGCTGGGCGCCGGGCAGGCGGGACCTGTGCTGGCGAAACCCCGCGTCACGTGGTTTCTGGTGACGTTCGCTGAAGGCAAGAAGGGCTATATCGACATCAGCGACGACGCGATCCAGAAGCTGTCAGATGCGGATTTCCCGTTTTTCATGGGCTGGCAGAAGATCAGTGAATCGGCCAGCGACAGTCCATTTCGGTCGGGTGCGCCGTTCGACAGCGACGGACTATGGGATCTCGAGAAACTCACCCAGCTCGTCCGGACCGCTGTAGGCGAAGCCACTCCTATGTTTGCCCATAAGTATGCGGGTCAGCAACCCGCAGCCGGGAAGAAGGCCGAAGCGCAACAGAAAAACGATGCGTTAAAGCGCTATGTGAACGATCCCGATAGCTCGGCGGTTCGTGACCTGTTGCAACGTTTCGTTTGTGGGGCGCCGAGCGAATGGGACAGTACGCATCTCGATACCCGCTACAAGAATCTGCTCGATGCGGGAGAACATTTTGAAGGCAAGCAGGCTGGGTACGACAAGTTCCTTGCCTTCGTGAAGAAAATCCAGTTCTGGGGCGCAACCGGATTGCCGGCTGGCGAAAAGCTGTGGCTTTTCCATCCACTTGCGTTCATCCGGCACTTTAGGAGGTGCGGGTGGCTTTCCAATATCGAAATTGCGAGGACGTTACCGCTTTTCCCCTTTTATTCATCACAGGGGTTCCCTCGTCTCGCGCAAACGCAGGGCGCCGCAAACACGATGCGCCTGCAAGAAGTGTTACAGCAGCAGAAGCCATACGTCGCGGCCTTGAACCGCTCGATGCGTATGTTCGGTATCGACACGCCAATCCGAAAGACGAATTTTCTCGCACAAATAAATTGGGAGACCGCTCAATGGCGAAACTTGCCACCCAATCGAAGAATCATGCACGAATGGTTTTTTGGAAAATATAGCGAAAACAATCCAAATACGCAGTACTATGCCGCCTTTTATGGCCGCGGAATAATGCAATTGACATGGGCTGGTGCTTATCTAGATTACAGGAAATTTCGCGGCTCCGTTATGTTGCCAGATCATTCTGGAGCGTACGATGATTATCTTTCTCCACAAAATCAACGTATAACGCTGACATCCAAACACTGGACGGCGAAGCCAGGCGACAGAGGCGAACAAATAGTGTGGGCGCCACGATTTGATCCAAATATTATTGGCAATGATCCGATGCACGCATGCGATTCTGGTGGATATTTCTGGGTATCCAAGCATCACTCGGGGCACTTCAACATTAACAGAATCGCAGACGAGGGGATTTCTTCTCAAACCGTAGGTGAGATAAGTCGGCTTGTGAATGGAGGCGGAAACGGCTATTTCGAAAGGCAAGCGTACGCTGCATTTATTTCTGCTCAACTCACTGACACCACAGATAGCGGAAAAGAGCAGACATTGCAAACCCCTCGAGGTTCTATTCGAGTCAATTTTTTGCTTATGGAATAAAGATGAAATTCATATTCTCTCCAACCAGGGATATGGCCATTCGCGGCTTTATCTCAATGGCGCTGCTGGTTTTATTGACAATAGTTGGAAATGTTCAAGCCGAACTTGCTCCCACCGATGGGGTCAAGGCAGAGGTGACAAAAGGGATATCAAAGGCTGCATACCGTGACTTAATTTCTAATCTTTTAAACCCAAATGATATCGATAGGGCGTCGACAAAAATTTCATCTATTATTGAGTGGCGATATGGTGACGCATACGGGACAGTCATATCAACTGAAGACTCAAGATATATTTATAGTTCTTGCTCGATATTCGAAAGAGTCGGAAATGGAAAGTATGAATATATGTTTGGCGATCCTGCCTGTCATTTCATCGAATCAGCTAGGATAATTAGACACTCTGAGTTTAGCACTATCGAAATGACTCTTCTTGTTGGGCAAGGGTATGGAAGTCCGATGGAAAAGGATAGATATCTTCTATTCTTCGACTCTTCAAAGTCGTTATTTTGTTCGCCTCGAAGCAAAACGGATCGATTCAAATGCTCCAAGGACCCCTCAAATGAATAAACAGCCTCCTGGACATGAAATATTCCAATGGCTTGATGAGAAACGATTTGTCACGCCCAGCGCAACCAATTTAATCTGATGAACTCAAATTATATTTTGACTATCGCTTTTTATATCTCGACAGTCGTCTTTGCTGGAAATACATATGCTCACACGAAACCGCGGGAATTTTTAGTTCGTCAAGCGAACGGAGGATAACCGCATAACTTGTCAATCCGGTTGCGGCATGATCCTTCAGCAATGCGACGACGAGGCCGACGATGCTCTCAGCAAGAACATAGATACTCTGCTTGCGAAGCCGCGTTCCGCGCCTTGTGCTGCGCTCGTAAGGAAATATGCTGATGGCTCGACTCAGTTGGCCAATAGCGTTGTTACTGAGGCAGATTCACAGCCTGGGCGGTTTAGTGCCCAGTTGAAGATGAACCTGTTGCAGCAACCGTATGAAGCGATAAAACTGATCGATGAGATGTGTAAGTAGTGCGTCGAGTAGCTTTTAGCATGGACCAACACTTTGCATCAGTAGAAAGTCAATTTGGAGTCGACATCTTGAATGTAAAAGAAAAAACCGCGAAATCATTAGATCCAACCTATGCAGTGGATTTTCAAAATCCAGTCTCGATGTGCGCGCACAAGCTCGGGCTGAAGCTCTTTGCGGCGAAGGGCAAGGTCGAAATTCAGGCACAGAGCGACGCGCTCGACCTGTTCGCGGACAAACAGCTACGCGTGGCGAGCGCAAGCCAGGACGTGCTGGTGAGCGGCAAAACGAAGGCGGCGATGGCCAGTGGCGGCGCGGCGCTGACGATCGAGAACGGTAACGTGGTGTTCCATTGTCCGGGTGAGTTCCGGATCAAGGCGGCATCTTTCACGTTCGAAGGGCCGGCTGGGTTGAATACGCCTTTGCCGGTGATGCCCAAAAGCAAACTGAAACTGACGGGCCAGTACCTCTCCTCTCGCTAACTCATGATTATCAGCCCACCATTCTTGCCGGCTGCCGGCCTGAACTCCACCGATCCCACGGAAACTGATCCGATGATGGCCGCAGTGGAAAGTTTTGAACTGCCCCATGAAGGCATCTATCCGATTGCCTTTGACCGCCGCTGGCATTGCGGCTCGCATCTCGCGCCGTCTGAGCAGACAGAACCGGTGCGGGCCATCGCGGACGGCGAAGTGATCGCGTACCGCGTCAGCAAGAATGCGATCACCGATGGTCATATCGATCCGGATACCCGCAGCCCCGCACTGAATTCAAATGCCGGTTTTGTGCTGCTCAAACATGTGACCGATACAGGCGACGGGCGCACCATCACCTTCTATTCGCTGTACATGCATCTGCTGGACATGACCAACCAGCACAGCATCGCTCACCAGCCGAGCGACCCTCCTACGGACAGCTCACCTACCGGCTTGCCCGCGTGGCTGCTCGACACGGCCGGCGGCAAGGACGGAACGGTTCAATCCGGCAACGGCAGGAAGGTCTGGCGCAAGGACATGCTGGGTTACGCGGGCCGTTGTCATGACATGACGCACCTGCATTTCGAAATCTTCATGACCGCAGCGGATTTCACGGCGTGGTTCGGCCAGGCTGGGCATACGGTCCAGCTTGGTGTGAAAAATCCGGTCACACCCGCTTCGAAGGACTACTGGGGGCACAGCTACTTCGTGATTCCCGGCGGTCAGTCGTTCGCTAGCGTACCGCCGGGACAGCACGACTCGACGTATTTTCCGGCATTGACGAGCGGTACGCTGGATGCGCGGAGTACGCTGTACGTCGAAGCGTATTTCCACAAGGGCGAGCGCTACATACGCTCGTGGGTCGACCGGGGCGATGGCAAGATTACGCCGCTGACGGCTTCGCCTGTGAGGGACCGGTACGCGGAGTACGAATACAAACTGTACCAGCGGGCGACAGCGCTTTATCCGGCCTGCCCGAGCGACGGCTATGAGTTGCTGCGCTTTGGCCGCATCCTGGGTACCGACCAGCCGACCTTGCCGGCCACGTCGCGCGGCACGTGGGTCGCCGTACCGTTCGATGAGAACGGTACCCAGGGTTATATCGACATCAGCCAGGGTGTCATCCAGAAGCTGTCGGATGCGGATTTCCCATTTTTTATGGGCTGGCAGAAGATCGAAGACATCAACACGCCGCTCGATGAGGCCGGACTCTGGCGCTTCGATGAACTTAGAAAGCTGGTCGGTGACGCGACGGCTGATCAGCATTCTGCGAGCCAGACCGATCCGGAGTTCACGCTGGACGACAACCTGACGGGCTATGTGCATGGCAGCGATGCAGTTCGGGCCCGCCTCAAAGGATTCGTGTGCCATGCGCCGAGCGAATGGGATACGGCTAACAATGATCCACGCTACAAAGAGTTGAACGAACCGGATGGATTCTTCGGCAGCCGCGCAGACACGGATCCGGATGGGTATAACAAATTCCTGGGTTTTCTGAAGAAATTCCAGTTTCTGGATCAGACGTCGCTCGCGGGTGGCCAGAAGTTCTGGTTCTTCCATCCGCTCGCATTTATTCGGCATTTCAGGAAGTGCGGGTGGTTAAGTCGCAACGAGATGTTCCAGATGTTTCCGATGACCGCCTTGAGACCAGCGGCGAATCATCAGTGGGTATCAGAACGGGTAACAATTCTGCTAGGTACCGTCGATAAGTATCGGACCGACTTGAACAAGGTAGCACAACGCTACGGCATCGTAACGCCGACCCGCATGGCAGCGTTCTACGCGAACGCCATGCAGGAAACAACATGGTTCGCATCTCTCGTAGAAGGCGAGGATAAAAAGAATCCACAACGCTATTTACCGTGGCAGGGACGTGGATTTCTTCAGCTTACCTGGCCGAAGAACTACATCATGTACTGGAGATTCGTTGGGAGACAGGTGTCGGACGATCTCGAGAAAACGCTTGATGCCGCAACGCGGAAAGCAAACAAAGATCGCACAGATGTTGCGCTCAAGGCGGCCGAAGCGTATGTATCAACGGAAATGAAAACATGGAGAAACAACGACTTCGTTCTTCCCGACGGTGCCGCTGACAGTGCCGGTGCGTACTGGATATGGAGCCTGTCCATGCAATCTGCCGATAAGACCGCGCCAAACGTTTTCACGGTGCAGGTCGCACAGGTTGCGACTGCACCTCGTCAGAGCCATAGCGAACCTGTTGTGTACTACAGCAACGAGGCCTTCGGCGCGGTGGCTGCAACAGTCAATGTGGGAAGTCCAAGGTCCAACTATGGTTCGGTGAACGGCATCGTGGCCCGCTTCCAAGCTTTTATATCAGCTCAAATGGTCTTTCTGGATATGCCTTTGTTTCCTGACTCGGATGGTATCTCACGTCCTATCCCTGAAAAATACACCCCGAGGCGACCATGAAACTGACAGCTTTCTTTTGCAGCCTGCTGCTCGTGGCAATGACAGCGAAAGCTGAAATGTCGACCAGCAAGTCAACGTCTTCCGTGACAGAAGCAAAATACTACTTGATCGGCCAGTGCCGCTTCGCAATAAATTCTTTGGGAGGAGGAGCTTTCACTGCCGACAATAGATCAGAGCCCTCCGCCGGTGCCTACACCGGCCTGCTTGCAACTGACGATCCCGAATTTACCATTTTTTGCTACCCAGGCGCGAGCGATGACGAAATCAGTGATCAGCTAGGCGCAAAAAAAATAAATGGAAAGTGGGTCTGGCTTGGAACAGGTGAACCGTTTGAATCTGCGCAGCATTTCAAAATTTTTGCATTCTCGGGGAAGAACTGGACGGGGCAGGCGGTCACATATGACGATACAACCGGTGACGAAGCGATGCGTCAAAGGCGGTTTAGCTTTTGCCTTTTACAGACAGGCGGCTCACAAGTGCTATGTGGTACTTCGAGTGTAATGCCATTGGGCTATCCCAAGAGCAACGTGTTACCCAAGATCATGGCCGTACTCCGGAGCATCGAATTTGTCAATTTGCCTAGCCCTGCGGATGCCAACGCGGCAAGCGACACAGCCGCCCCGAACGAGTAACTATAAAACATCAATGATATCTCCGATCCGCGTTGTAAACATCTTCTTGTTAGGCATAGTAGTGAACACCAAAGTGACGCCCGTTAAAGGTAGTAATTGGTGTGGCTGGATCGCAGGGCAGACGTTCGAGAAAGAGAACTCAAGATGCAGAGACGATGATAAGGAATATACGTCATGTTACCGGTGTGTTCAGGCCATGGTCCGCAACAAGAAGATGCCCGCACAACTTAGTCGCGTCTGCCTTCTACGAAAACGTCAACTCAGTTCAGAGAACGGCTTTAGTGATGATCCATTTATAGACATGCTCAGAACACTCCGATTTAAATAAGAATAATTGCATCGCATTAACGCGCCTGTACTTTAGAAACAGAGGATTTCGAAGATGAGCAATCAATTACATTTCATGCGGAAATTTATTCCCTGCCTTCTACTATGCATGTCTTTACCCGCACACTGCGAGGTGAAAGTGGAGGTATCGTGCTTCAGCTCTGGAGGGGAAAGACCCATACGATTTGAGCTGAGGACGTACTATGATGACCAGGCAAAATGGTCAGGTGCATTTGTAAGGTATGAAAAATCGAGGGCAGCCATATCTCTTGCCGATATGGCTTTTCGTGAGGAATCGTTTGACAAAAACGCTCCGTCACTAGCAGTGATTGACTGGGTTGAGGTGTCTGGAAAAAGCATAACCGGCGAGTATGAAATGATAAGCCAAGGCACGAACATAAACTCCATGACATATACAAATGCAAAGAGCCACAAAATATATTCCTTCATCCACGACTCCAATACCAATTCGTCCGTCCGGTCAGGTTGTGAATGGTAGCCATTAGATTAAAGCAAACCAATAATGATGAAATCCCCCATCCGTAAAGGCGACAAACTCGAACACGGCGGCGAGGTCACAACAGCCACGTCTGGCATGACATTCATGGACCAACCGCTTGCGTGTCAAGGTGACGAAGCGCTATGCGCTCTGCACGGCAGGACCACAATTGCCGAGGGCAACCAGTCGTTTCCCGGCCAAAGTGGCAAGCCAGTCGCAATGCACCACCACCGCTGCGCGTGCGACTGCCGGCTGATCTCGTCGCTGCTGAACGTCAATATCGCCTGATGCCGGTCGACCTGTCCCCTGCCGGACTTCCCAGCGCCTATCCCTCGCACGGGCCACGCTTCTGGCCGTGGGTTGGCATTTGGGCCATCTGCTGTGTACTGGGCGCCGCGCTTACGCTGCTGCTCTGGCCGCGAGGCGAGTCCGCGCGCGGCCCATGGTTCTGGTTCTTTGCCGTGGGCCTGCCCCGTTGCGTATTCGGTCTGCTGCTCGCGATTGCGCGCGCCGGATACGAAGCGCTGTGGTTCCGGGCGCACTTCCGGAACAGACATCGCAGCAAATGGCTCAGCGCCCGGGTTCTCGTTGCACAACGACCCTTGCAGATCCTCGGTACCGGTCACTGCCTGCCGCTCGGCAATCTAAGCCTCGCTGAAGTTATGACGGCGGCAAAACCGCTGCCAAAGATGCGGCCGGCCCGCAACGGTCCTGGGACGGTCCTGCACAACCGGTTTGGCGACGCCGAACTGCAATCCGCTTACCTGACTGAGGAACCCGTACCCGACGAGAGCGAAATACCAGCGTCGGGCCAGGAAAACATATCTCCGACAGTTCGCATGATGAGTTCAGCGTTACTACCCCTCGCCGCCACCCTGCACGCACTCTCGCAATACGAGCCTATCCATTGGCCTCAAGTGCGTGTGCTGGCCACCGCATCCGAGGCCGGCGCACGCGTGCAACAGACGCGCGACGCGCTGCGCATCGCCGGACTACCACCGCTGCAATGCCGGGCCATACAGGCATCCGATGGACTGCTCGTAGCCGACGCATGGCTGGACGCCCGCGAGCGGCGCCCGCTGCTGATGATCGCAGCGGCATGGCACGACGCCAACCCGCCTGCGGGCAGCACCGAAGGTTGCGTGGCTGTACTGCTTGACCCCGGTCACTATCGCTTGCCTGAAGAGGTGCAAGTCGTTGGCACGCTGCATCGTCCCGTCGCAGGCGACTTTGACGAACTGCAGTACGTGCTGGCGAATGCAGTGATCTGGGGCAACGCCGACGCGCCAGCCGTCACGCGTGCATGGATCAGCAATCTGTCCAGCGAGCACGACACGGCGCTGCTTGCAGCGCTTGGCGCCGCTTCGCTGTCCGGTGTCGCGAAGCTCGAAGCGCAGCGCCGTCCCGATCGTATCGTCGGCGACGCGGGCGCCGCGAACCCGTGGCTGTCCGTTGCCGCGGCCATCGAATCCGGTCTGAGCAGCCCCCAACTCATCGTTGACGGGGCTGCGGCGGCCATCCTTTATGTGACCCCTGACGTTACACCAACTCTTTCGCATGACGATTCCAAAGAATAATCTCTTGGCGCTCAGCCAGAACGACTCCTCGAGCAAAGAGCCCGGAGGGTTAGCCATCTGGGGTTTGCCCGTGATAGCGGCCCTCCTTGCCGCGCTCGCCCTTCTGGTGGTCTGGGCCAAAGGCGATCTCGTTGGCGCGCCATCGGTAGAGGAGAAGAAAACAGCCACGATCTGGATCCTCTGCATTTGCGCGACGGTGGTGATCGCGCACCTCGTGGCACTCGGGATCGGCGCCTACGCGTTCACCGGGCGAGTGTTCCGGCAAGAGACCGGCGACGCTCCCGACGCGCCTCGGCCACTCAAACGCGATATTCGCCTCCAATACCTATGTGACGAACTGCGCACCTCGCACGGCTGGTTCTGGCGCTACCGGATGCCGTGGCTGATGGTGACGGGGTCCGAAACGCTCGTTGACGAGGTTGCCCCCGGCCTGAAACAAGCGGCGGTGATACATGTCGCCGAGACGATTCTCGTGCATGCAGCGCCGGACGGTATCGACGCGGCGCAATGGCGCCGGCAGATACGGCAACTGCGCCGCAGGCGCCCCGTCGACAGCCTGGTTCAGGTCGAGCGCACCAGTGACGGAATCCGAGCCGACGTAGAGCGGGCGCGCACACTCGCAGGAATCGCGACCGACCTCGGCTGGGCCGCGCCCATCACGTTCCTGCACGCAGTTCCAACAACTGGCAAGCAGTCCGAATGGTTCAATGCTGTCGGGGCTCTAGTGAATCGCTCCCCAGGCGCGTCAGCCCACAATAGCGCCGAAGCACTGACGGAGCAACTTACCATCCTCGAACGCGTATCGGCTGATAGAGGCATGCTCCTTTGCCGCGAGCCGAACTGGATCGCCTGGCTCGCGCAGATCTCGGTCTACATCGGCGATCAGCGTGAGCGCATAGTGACGGGCTGGGAAACCCTTGTCTCCTCGAAGTGGCTCCGTGCACCGCTGGCGAGCGTGATGTTCGCCCCAACATTTCCGGGTGCTGGCGTGGCCCCCGTGCCGGTCCCAGCAGACCCCGCCTCTGCGCAGGATCGGCCCGCTGCGGCGACAGGTGCAGTAGGCACGGCAATACAACTGACCGCGGAAGCCGACACCGCCTTGGCTCTGCGCGTGCAGCCCACATCGCTTGTTGCCACGTGGCAGGAGATCGGTGCGAACGTGCGCCGTCATCACGGCAAACGCATCGGCTTCTACTGGCCGAATGCGCTGGCTACGCTCATAACCGTTGCGGCGATCGGCTGGTGCGTCGCCATGACGATCTCGGCTATCAGCAACCAACATCTGATCCGCGACGCGCAGATGAGCGCCGACGCCGCGCTCTCTGCCGCCCCTGGTTCTCCCACCGCGCTACGCGCGCAACTCGCCCTGCAACAGCAGATCGAGACGCTCGAGTACCGCCAGCAGCATGGCGCGCTTTGGTACTTGCGCACAGGCGTCGGTCGCAATGACGCTATCCTCCAGGCGCTCTGGCAACCGTACCGGACAGCAGCCACCCGCAATCTGCAGCGCCCGGTCGTACAGACGCTCGAAGCATCGCTCGCTGATCTCGCGCAAGTGCGCGCCGATGCACTGCAGAGCCACGACGCGCAGCGGAGCGGCTATAACGCGCTCAAGGCATACCTGATGCTGACCGAACCTCGCCGCACCGATCAGGCTTTCCTGACCGATCAGATCGTCGCCGCCTGGCCCGCACCGGCCTCCATGTCGACCGGCGAATGGCTCGACACGTCGAAACGGCTCGCCAGCTTCTACGCGAGCCATCTGAAAGCGCATCCGGAATGGCGCACCGCTGCCTCAGCGCCGATTGTGAGCGCCGCGCGCAATACGCTGGTCAACCAGATCGGCCTCACCAATGCCGACGACACGGTCTATCAAGGCATCATCGAAGACGCCAAGGGCAAGTACGCGGACGCCTCGCTCATGACCTTACTGAACGGTGCCGACGCGCGGGGGCTTTTCTCGACCACACAGAGCGTGCCCGGTATCTACACTCGCGCGGCATGGGACGGCATGATCGCGCAGGCTATCGACAAGGCCGCAAACGAGCGGCACGTGAACGGCGACTGGGTGTTGTCCAGCGCCCCGAAGGACGTCGCCCTGGGGGATGACGGGACCGCATCCTCCGCAGGTATGGCTGTCGCGCACGAAGGGGCAGCGGCAACAGCCGCGGCCATCACAACTAGCGACACAGAGCGCGCCCGCGACGACCTGAAGGCTCGACTCACGGCGCGCTACTTCACCGAATACACCGCCGCGTGGCAAGGCATGCTCAACAGCATCCAGTGGCAACCTGCCTCGAACCTCAGCGGTGCGATCGATCAGTTGACGCGCCTCGCAGACGCTCAGACTTCGCCGCTGATCGCGTTGATGAAGTCGGTGCAGTATCAGGCGCAGGCAGGCCGCCCATCGCAGGCGCTAACCGATACGTTGGTACGCAAGGCCCAAAGCCTGATAGGCAGCGAAGACAAAACCCAAGCGGAGGTCGTCAACCCGCTCGATAAGCCGTTCGGCCCGCTACTCGCACTCATGGGCGACAGCGGTACGAGCGCCAACACAAGTAACCACGAGGCAAAGGCCCTAACCGAGCTAAATGGCGTGAGCCTCGCACACTACCTGACGGTGGCCACCACCATGCGGCTGAAGCTCCAGCAGATCGCGGCCAGCCCCGATGCACAGGCGATGGCCCGCTCGCTCGCGCAGGCCGTGTTTCAAGGCAAACTCTCCGAACTCGCACAGGCGCGCGACGACGCAGCGCTCACCGCAGCGAGCCTCGGCACGGCGTGGGCCGGTCTCGGCGACGCCCTCTTCGCTCGGCCGCTCGACACCGCATGGCAAACCATCCTGCAGCCGGCCGCCGCCAGCCTGAACGAAGCGTGGCGTGCGAGCGTGGCAGCACCGTTCAACGCAGCCATGAATGGACGGTATCCTTTCTACGACACTAATGCCGACGCATCCTTTGCCGAACTTGGACGCTATGTGCGTCCCGACACCGGCCTGATTGCCCGCTTCATGACAACACAACTGGCGGGCGTACTGAAGCCGCAGGGCGATCAGTGGGTACCGGATGAACTGCGTCCTCAGGCGTTGCAATTCGATCCGGCGTTCCTCACGGCGATCCGGCTACTACCGACGCTTGGCGCGCAACTCTATGCGCAGGGCGACGCAGGCTACCACTTCGAGATCATGGCGCTGCCCACCGCGAATGTGACGCGCACGGAGCTCGAAGTCGACGGCACGCCGCTCTCCTACTTCAACCAACAGGAGTCGTGGACCGCGCTCACGTGGCCTGGTAATGGCCTGAACGGGCACACTGGTTTGATGTGGGAGATGGTCAATGCCGGCTTGCGCCAGGCGTTCGATGCCGCCGGTGACTGGGCATTCCTGCGGCTGCTCGCAAAAGCTCATGTCAAACCACTCGACAGCACCCGTTACGAACTGACGTGGGACCAGCCGGACGCCGCGCCGCTGCGCTACGTGCTACGCACGCAGGTCGGCGCCGGGCCGCTCGATCTGTTGAAGCTGCGAGGCTTCAGGATGCCGGAGCGGATTTTTACTGTCGGCAAGGCAGGCGCCGTGCCGATGTTGCCGCCCTTACCGCCGGAGCTGACGCCGTGAGTGACCAGGACAATCCATACCTCAAATATTTCGACGCGGAAATGCGCTATCTGCGCAACGCAAGCAACGAGTTCGCCCAACAAAATCCGGAAGCGGCGCGCAGACTGGGGCTGACGACGCCCGGTGCACTGGACGATCGCATTGATCAGCTCTACCAGGGTTTCGCGTTCCTGATGGCGCGAATGAGAATGAAGCTCGATGACGCGTTGCCGGAAATCACCGACCCTTTGCTCGACAACCTGTGGCCGCACACCGCACGCACGATCCCCTCTCTCGCGATCCTGGAGTGCGTGCCCCGGCAGGGTGAAGTACGCGTGCTCGGGGCGCTGCCCGCTGGCCTGCAGGTGCGATCGACTCCGGTTGGCGCCGATGGCACCGTGTGCGTCTATCGCACTACGCAGCCGGTGCATCTGCTGCCGCTAGACGTGTGCGACGCCGGGGCTCGGGTGCGCGAGGACGGCCGTACAGTGATCAGCATCGCGTTCAAATTGATGAACTTCGAGCAGCGCAGGCTCGATGACCTGTCTCGAATCCGCCTGTACCTGCACGGCGACAGGCCCGTAGCCTCGGCGCTGTATGCTGCGCTCACGCGCCAGGTGGCCTCGATCGGCGTGCGCATCCCCAGCATCCATGACGGACAGCTACAACCACAGCCAGACATGAAGGTCGAAGTCGCCGGGTTTGGTCCGGAAACCCGGCTATGGCCGTCGGACAACGCGAAACGAAATCACGAACTGGATCGTGAGCAGACCATGCTCGAATACTTTTCGTTTCCCGAGAAATTCCACTTCATCGATCTGTGCGGCTTCGATGCCGCGACGATACCGTTGGGCGAGACACGCATCGAATTCGAGATTTTGCTAAACGGGCGGCTTGCCGGCGACTTCACCTTCGGCAAGGACAACATTCGCCTATTTTGCACGCCGGTGATCAATCTGTTTGAGGTCGACGCCGAACCGCTGAGGCCGCACGCCGCTTACGATCGCGAACATTCCGTGCATGCGCCCGGAACCGCGGGCGGGTATGTCGAGCCGTACGACGCCTTGTCAGTTACAGCAACCGATCAGGAAAGTAGCGAGCGACACGAATACCGCGCGTTCAAGTCGTTCCGGCATCGTGGCGGCATGATGCGCTACGAGTCGCCTGAGCGGTACTTCCACACCTCTACGCGCTTTGGCGTGACAGGCAACCGTCAGTTGTGGGTCAACCTGGGCGGCCAGTTCTGGGAGCACGCAGATAGCCCGCCTGATGGACACCTGACCGTGCGCGCCCTCGCGAATAACGGCCGATTGCCGCGCATGGCACTGCGCGAGTCGATGATCTCGGACCCGGTGTCCAACTTCAACGGCATCCAGTCGGTGCGTAACCTGACGCCACCGACCATGCCGCTGTATCCGCCACGAGACAGGGAATACGACTGGTGCGTGATTTCGCACTTCACCGGTGGCGGATGCAACGAGCTGAACATGATGGACGAATCCGTTCTGCGCGACGTGCTCAAACTGTACGACTGGACGCGTCGGGACGATAACGGAAAGCGTATCGCGGGGATCGAGGGTGTGTGGATCACGGAGAAGAACGTCGTCAGCCGCGCGAGCGTACTGCGCGAACTCCATATCCACGTCGCCATCGACACCGCGGCATTTGCTGGTACCGGCGACGTCGTGCTGTTCGGGGACGTGCTGAGCCACTTCGTCGGACGCTACGCGAATTTTCATTACTCGGTGCGCCTGGTGTTGATCGCGAACGGCGAAGAAACCGTCTGTCCACGCAACGACTACACAGGAGCTCCATTCTGATGGATATCACACACATCACCCGCATAGCTCACCTCAATCGCTCAACCCTGCGGGCAGCGGCCTGTCTGCCATTGCTCGCATCGCTCACCGCATGCGGCGCCTGGCAGTCGATCAAGGATGCGAGCACGGACACAACCCGCGCCGTTTTCGTTGCAAAAGTGAAGCAGATGAACCTCGTGATCACGAGCCGTAGCGCACTCAACCAGGACGGACGCGGTGAGTCATTGCCGGTCGTGCTACGCATTTACCAGTTGAAGGATTCAAAGGTGTTTGAAACAGCTACCTACTCACAATTGCTGGCAGGTACGGGCGATGCGCTCAAGGCGGGCATTCTGGCCAAGGCCGAGGTAACCTTGGCTCCGTCCGCAAGCGTAAGGCTGTCCGAACGGATGGCCGACGACACGCAATATGTCGGCGTCGTAGCGTTTTTCCGTAGTCCGGTGAACGCCGAATGGCAATTGGTGATTCCGAAGACACAGTGGAAGAAAACCGATCCCGTGACGATATCCGTCATCGACAATCGCCTCGAAATCGAGTCTGCACGCTGAGTAGGACAGGCAGCAGGTTTTTAGCAATGCATGGCTGCGCCGCTATTGATCTTTCGTCCTTTTCACTACAAACAAGCGGGGCTAACTCTCCGTCCCGAGGCCGCTGCGCTTCTCACGCAGACGTCCCCGAGACAAGCGTCACCTCATCGAACGGTCACGCTCGTTTAAGCCTCGCGATTCGCGTCGATCACCGTCAGCGCCGCCATGTTGATAATCCGGCGCACCGTCGAGCTCGACGTGAGAACGTGAACCGGCGCGTTGGCGCCCAACAGGAACGGGCCCACGGCAACATTGCTGCCCGCCGCGGTCTTCAACAGGTTATAGGCAATGTTGCCCGAGTCGACGTTCGGGCACACGAGCAGATTGGCCGCTCCCTTCAAGCGGGACATCGGCAGGATGCGCGAGCGCAGCGCTTCGTCCAACGCGCAATCGCCGTGCATTTCGCCGTCAACTTCCAGCGTGGGTGCCTGCTGCGTAAGCAACTCAAGTGCACGACGCATCTTCGCGCCGGAGGCCGAACTGCCCGAGCCGAAGTTCGAACGCGACAACAGCGCCACCTTTGGAACCAGGTTCAACCCGGTCATGCTATGCGCCGCGGCAATCGTGAATTCGGCGATCTGTTCGGCGGTCGGGTCATCGTTGACGTGGGTATCCACCAGCGCGATGGTGCGATTGTCGAGCAGCAGAATATTCATGGCCGCGTAGGTCTGCGCTCCCGCTTTCTTGCCGATCACCTGATCGACAAAGCGCAGGTGATCGTGATACGCGCCGACCGTGCCGCACACCATCCCGTCCGCATCGCCCAGCTTGACCATCATGGCGCCGATCAGCGTCAGCCGGCGGCGCATTTCGACGCGCGCCATTTCCTTGGTGATACCGTCGCGGCACATCAATTCCCAGTACGTCGTCCAGTATTGATGGAATCGTTCGTCATACTCAGGATTTGTCACTTCGACATCTTGACCGAGGCGCAGACGCAGACCGTATTTTTCGATCCGCGCCATCAACACTTCCGGACGCCCCACCAGAATCGGGCGCGCGAGTTTTTCATCGACTATCACCTGGACCGCCCGCAGCACGCGTTCCTCTTCGCCTTCGGTGAACACAATGCGCGACTTGCCGCCCTCGCGAACAATCTGCCGCGCTGCCGCGAATAGCGGCTTCATGAAAGCGCCCGAGCGGTAGACGAATTGCTGCAATTGTTCGGTGTACGCCTCCAGGTCCTGCAGCGGGCGCGTGGCAACGCCACTTTCCATCGCAGCCTTGGCCACGGCCGGCGCAATGCGCACGATCAGGCGCGGATCGAACGGCTTCGGAATGAAGTACTCGGGGCCAAAGTCGACGCCATAAGCACCATAAGCCGCGGCGACCACTTCGTTCTGTTCTTCTTCCGCCAGCGCCGCAATCGCGTAGACGGCGGCCTTTTCCATTTCAGGCGTAATGGTGGTCGCGCCCACGTCCAGCGCGCCCCGGAAAATATAGGGGAAACACAGAACGTTGTTGACCTGATTCGGATAGTCGGAGCGGCCGGTCGCGATGACCGCATCGTCGCGCACGGCTTTTACTTCAGCCGGCGAGATTTCCGGCGTAGGGTTGGCCAACGCTAGAATCAGCGGGCGAGCCGCCATGCGCGCCACCATCGCGGGCTTCAGCACGCCGCCAGCCGAAAGACCGAGAAACACGTCCGCGCCCTCGATAACCTCTTCCAGCTTGCGGGCCGAGGTGTCTTTCGCAAAGCGCGCTTTCTGCGGGTCCATCAGCGTCGTACGGCCCTGATATACCACGCCTTCGATATCGGTCGCCCAGACATTTTCGATGGGCAAGCCAAGTTCCACCATCAACTCGAGGCAAGCCAATGCCGCCGCGCCCGCACCGGAGGTGACGACCTTGACCTCCTTGATGCTCTTGCCCACTACCTTCAAGCCATTGATGAAAGCCGCGCTCACGGTGATCGCGGTACCGTGCTGGTCGTCATGGAACACCGGAATCTTCATCCGCTCACGCAACTTGCGCTCCACGGTAAAGCACTCCGGCGCCTTGATGTCCTCGAGGTTGATGCCGCCGAAGGTCGGTTCCAGGCCCGCGATGATATCGACCAGCTTGTCCGGATCGGTCTCGTTGATCTCAATGTCGAACACGTCGATCCCGGCGAACTTCTTGAACAGCACCGCCTTGCCTTCCATCACCGGCTTCGAAGCGAGCGCGCCGATATTGCCCAGGCCCAGCACCGCCGTACCGTTCGTGATGACCCCCACCAGGTTGCCGCGCCCGGTAAAGCGAAATGCGTTGAGCGGATCGGCAGCGATTTCTTCACAGGCCACGGCAACGCCAGGTGTGTACGCCAACGCGAGATCTCTCTGCGTGACCAGCGGCTTGGTGGCGGTAACCGCCGTTTTTCCCGGAATCGGGAATTCGTGGTAATCGAGTGCTGCCTGGCGATCCGACGTGTTCATGTTCTAAGCCCTTTCTGTGGCGGGCGCCCTTGCGGCGCGAATCAAGCGACGACCCATTCTAGGGACGACCCATAAGGACAACATTCGGAGTTAATATGCCCCCATCACCTTTTTCTAATGGCATGGCAGATTTATGGCGGCATTCGATCCCAACGTGGTGGTGCGCAAGCTGGCATCGCGGCTGAAAATGCGCCATCTCACGCTGCTGCTGCAGATTCAGCAGCACGGCTCTCTGACGCGCGCCGCCGAACACATGGCGAGCAGCCAGCCCGCGGTCACCAATGCGCTGGCGGAACTGGAGGACATGTTCGGGGCGCCGCTGTTCGACCGCTCGGCGCGCGGCATGGCGCCAACGGCACTGGGTAAGGTCGTGCTGGCGAGAGCACGGGCGATGACCGAAGATCTCGACCATCTGGCGCGGGAAATGGAGGCGGTCGCGTCCGGGCATGCCGCGCATCTGCATATCGGCGTGATTCCCTTTATTCCTGGCCAGATGCTGTCGACGGCGATTGAACGCACCCGACCCGAAGGCGATCGGCGTCTGACGGTGACGATTCACGAGGGCACGAGCGAGCAGTTGCTCTCGCAGTTGCGGGACCACAAGGTGGACATCGTTATCGGACGCGCCTCATCCTCGCTCGATCTGCAGCAGGTCAGCGTCGAGATTTTGTATCGCCAGCAACCTCGGCTGATTGCGAGCCGCCGCCTTGCCGCGCGGCTAGCGCGCGGCCGAATCGACTGGCAGAAGCTGGTGGAACTGGACTGGATATTGGGTGCACCCAACACGCCCATGCGCGAGCAGGTCGCCGACATTTTTCTGGGCGCCGGCCTGACGCCGCCGACACCGATTGTCGAGAGCTACTCATCCAAGCTGATCGGCGAGATGATTGTCGTGGGCGAGCAATCGGTGTCCATCGTCCCGGCGGATATCGCCGAGGAACTGGTGCGAATAGCGGGCGTCGCCATCGTGCCGTACTCGTTCGAATGGACCTTGTCGCCGATTGCGCTGTTCACGCGCATGAATGAAGCGCAGCCCATACCTAGCCGGCTGTTCGCCGATTCACTTCGCAAGGTATGCCAGGCGATTTACGCGAGACCTTAACGGGTCGGCTGTGAAATAATCCGCACTCCCATACGAATACTGATAGAGCGGTGATTTGAGAAAACCCCACATCGTCATACTCTTCACGGTGCTACTGGATGCGATCGGCATTGGGCTCATCATGCCCATCCTGCCGGGACTCCTGCACAGCCTCGCCAATTCCGACGCCGCCGTCAGCAGAAACTTTGGCGCCTTGGCAGCCGCCTATGCGTTGATGCAGTTTCTGTTTTCTCCTGTTCTGGGCGCGTTAAGCGATCGTTTCGGACGCCGTCCGGTGCTGCTGGCATCGCTCGCAGGAGCCGCGGTTGACTATCTGGTGATGGCCGCGGCGCCTAACCTCGCATGGCTCTATGTGGGTCGCGTGCTCGCTGGCATCACTGGCGCGAACATGGCCGTCGCGTCGGCCTACCTCACCGATGTCACCCCAGAAGCGGAGCGCGCGGGACGGTTTGGTCAGATGGGCGCAGCATTGGGTGTCGGCTTCATTGCAGGACCGTTGATCGGAGGTTTGCTCGGCGCGTTGCATCTGCGGGCGCCTTTCCTCGCGGCGGCGGCGATGAACGGGCTGAATCTGTTGCTGGCGTATTTCGTCCTGCCCGAATCGCGTAAGCAGCAAAGCAGCCCTCGAGAGAAACGGAGCATGAACGCGTTTGCCACATTGCATCGTCTGCGCGGCGCGCCGAACCTGATATCGCTCGTAGGCGTCTACGCCGTCATCATGCTCGCGTCGCAAGCACCCGCTACGCTGTGGATTATCTATGGCGAGGACCGTTTCGCGTGGACCACGACGATTGCCGGCGTCTCGCTGGCCGCTTTCGGTGCGTGCCACGCCCTTTCCCAAGCCTTCGCTATCGGGCCGCTGGTTGCACGCCTCGGCGAGCGCGTCGCGTTGTTAATCGGACTGGCGGCGGATAGCTTGGGTCTAGTGCTGATGGCCATCGCGACACGCGGTTGGATGCCTTTCGCCATCCTGCCTCTGTTCGCGGTGGGAGGCGTCACCATGCCTTCGCTGCAAGCCATGCTTGCACGACAGATCGACGACAGCCGTCAAGGCGAACTGCAGGGCACGCTCACGAGCATCGCGAGTCTGATTGGCGTTGGAGGGCCGCTGGCAGCGACATGGCTCTACGCGGCCAGTCAGCGCACATGGCCGGGGTTGGTGTGGGCGATTGGCGCTGCGCTGTACCTGCTGGTGTTGCCGCTGTTGTTCAATTCGCGTGCGAGGTCGCAGCAGGATGATGCAGTGGGGACGAGCGCGAGCGAGTAAAGGACGCAGTACAGTCAATTCACGCGCTTGCTCACAATCACCAAGCCGCGTGAAAGCCCACTGACGTTATCGACGGCTTGAGATGCCGCGTACAACTGCGCAATCGGAACCCAGACCGCCGGATACTTGTAGCGCGCAACATCGAGGAGGAGCGCGCTATCGCTCGCTGCGTTATAGGCAGCCAGCGGCGACCAGTGACCACCGCCCTCCTCACCGATCTCCACACGTCTAAAATTCAACAGCGCAAAGCGGTCGCTATGCCCCGTGGTATCGCGAATCAGATCGCGAAACTGCGCAAGTGTGAGGTCGCTGGAACGGAATTTGTTGACCTCGACCGGGAACCCGCTCAGCACCGCACTGAGCTGGTCGAGCGTCATGCCTTCCCGTGATACGCGAGCGGCATTGGCGACCTGCGGATCGACACTGCGAAAGAAGTCCTCTTGCGAAAAGTACGGGAAATCAGGGTATTGAGTCGACTCAGGACGTTTGATGCCCAGTGCATTGAGCGCCATTACCGAGCTCGCCACCGAACAGTACGCCTCATTCCTCTGTGTTTCGAAATACTCCGACAGCGGCCAATACGACTGATTGTCGGCGCTGGACATGAGCCGCTTTTGGCCTTCGGGCTGCGTCAACGCGATAAGATTCGGCGGAACCGGCAACGGTCCGGCGGCCGGATGCATTGCTGCGGGGGCGTCCGCATGACTCTCGGTGAACGGCAAAGACGCGCAGCCTGCCAACGCAACCGCCAAGGCGGCCGCGGCCCAGACGTGCCGGCTCTTGAGCCGAATGAAGCGGAAGAATGAATAGTTGGACATCGAACCCTTCTCATGCGGATGATTTCCGGACGATGGCTGGCTGGACGCTGCGTCAGCACCATACGGGCGAACTCCGGTTTTTTAACACGAAACAAACGCGCGCGTGAGATTCGACCGTAAGATGGGACCGTCGTACGGACCGACTCCACCGCCGATAGAAAGCGAGTTTCCCAATGACAGAGATTCAAGCGGCCCACTTTCCGCAACACCTCGCAGCCGTTCAAGCGATTTTCCGCGAATATGCGGAAAGTCTGGGCATCGACCTCAGCTTCCAGAATTTCGATGCAGAGCTGGCGGACCTGCCGGGCAAGTACGCGGCACCGCGAGGTTGCGTCCTGCTTGCGTGGCGGGACGGCGAAGTGATTGGAAGCGTGGCCATGCGTCCGCTGGATGAAACCGTGTGCGAAATGAAACGCCTCTATGTGCGCCCTGCGGGACGCGGCCAACAGCTTGGCAAGCGCCTGGCCGAATGCATCGTGCAGATGGCAAAAGAGACCGGCTACACAAAAATCCGCCTCGATACACTCCCGACCATGCAAGCGGCGCAGCACGTCTATGCGTTACTTGGATTCGTGCCCATCCCGGCATATGTGTTCAATCCGGTAGAAGGCACGCTGTTCCTCGAGCTCGATCTGCGTACGGCCCAGAAGCAGCGCCAAGGTTGATGTAGCGAAGGTAGATGGCCCCGTTGCCCCGCCGCCAGTCGCGAGGCCTCTTAGCTCACCCCGCCGCTTTCCAGGCAATATCAGCCAGTTTCGACTTTTTGCAGTCACGCCTGGCGTGTAGTCCCCACACGCTCTATATTTAGAACAACATTTAGAGCAACACCTCCCGTTTTTTCCGCTCTACCGCTTCAGCGCGAGTGTCCCGGTCGCATTTACCGAGGCGTATACGCCTTTTGTATTTGAACTTTATCCGGCCTTGGACTAGCATGCGCGCTTTGGAAAATCGCGGCGATTGCATACAGAGATTCGCCGGCCATTCTCGGAGCTTACAAGTATGAAAAAGTCTTTGCTGGCATTCGCGCTATCGGGAGTATTTGCTATACCGGCGCACGCGCAAAGCAGCGTGACCCTGTATGGTCTCCTCGATACGGGTCTCGTCTATAGCAACAACCAGACCGGTCACAGCAGTTGGCAGGAAGCCAGCAGCGCGACACAGAATACGGTGTTCGGCCTCAAAGGCTCGGAAGACCTGGGCGGCGGTTTGCACGCTGTCTTCAAACTGGAACAAGGTTTCAACCTGAATAACGGCACCGAGGCTTTCCCGGGTGACGGTTTTGGTTCGCAAGTCTGGGTTGGGCTGCAAAGCGACCCGTACGGCACGCTGACGTTCGGCCGCCAGTTTGACGTGGTCAACGACCTGCTCGGTCCGCTCTCCGCCGAGAGCAACACCTGGGGCGGCAACCTCGCGGCGCATCCGTTCGAGAACGACAATCTCGCGGCCGACTCCGTGGTCATCAACAACGCGGTCAAGTACACGAGCCCCGCCTGGCACGGCGTCACCGTCGAAACCATGTACGCCTTCAGCAACAAGGCAGGCGGCTTCTCGGACAACCGTGTGTATGGCTTCAGCGCGGCTTATGCGCAAGGTCCTTTCAATCTCGCGGCCGGATACCTCCAGTTCAACAATGCGGGCGGCGGCGTGCTCGGCACCAACCCGAACGGCGCCATTTCGCAAGACGACGCCAGCGCGGATTTCATCGCGCAGCGCCAGCGTATCTGGGGTGCAGGCGGCAACTACACGTTCGGCCCGGCTACGATCGGACTCGTCTGGAGCCATACTCAGATCGACAATATGGCGAGCGTTTTCTCGTTCGGCCTCGGCGACTACTCGCCGCTCGGCGGCGGCCTGCGCCTCGACAACTACGAGGTCAACGCGCGCTATGCGCTCACGCCCGCTTTGAGCGTCTCGGGTTCGTACACATTCACGGATGGTGCATACAGCGATGGAGCGACGAACGCATCACCGGCATGGAATTCGGTCATGCTCCAGACCGACTATTCGCTGAGCAAGCGCACCGACGTCTATCTCGAGGGCGTGTATCAGCACGTGCACGGTGCGCCATCCGGCTCGATACTCGGCGACGCGATGATCAACACGCTGTCGCCGTCGTCGACCAACTCGCAAGTGGCCGTATCCGTGGGCCTGCGCCACGCGTTCTGACTCTGATCGCGTAGACTTGCTGGACGGCGGCATGGCCGGGTTCCCGACATGTCGCCGACTCAGCCTTGCGCATCTCGAACCCACTTCACAGGAACTGGCATGCTGACCGTCCATCACCTCGGAAAATCGCAATCCGAGCGCATTCTATGGCTGTGCGAAGAACTTGGCATTCCGTACGAGTTCAAAAAATACGACCGCGATCCGGTCACGCGGCTCGGTCCGCCCGAATACAAGGCGCTGCATCTGCTGGGCACGGCGCCGATCATCACCGATGGCGACGTGGTGCTAGCCGAATCCACGGCGATCATGGAATACATCATGGCGAAGTACGGCAGCGGCAGCCTCGTGCCGTCTTCGAGCGACGCCACGTTCCCCGACTATCTGTACTGGTTTCACTTTGCGAACGGATCGCTTCAGCCCAACCTTGGGCGCAGCATGATCTTGGGCCGCCTCGACCTGCAGCCCGATAATCCGTCGCTGATGTGGGTGAGCGCGCGGCGCGATCTGGTGATGGGTCTGGTGGAGAAGCGCCTGGCCGAGACGGACTACCTGGCTGGCAATGCCTTCACCGCGGCGGACATCGTCACCGTGTTTTCGTTGACGACGATGCGCATCTTCCTGCCGATGGATCTATCTCCTTACCCGAATATCCTGGCGTATCTCCAGCGCATCGGCGCACGCGATGCCTACCAGCGGGCGATGAAGAAAGGCGACCCGGACATGACGCCGATGCTGACCTGAGGGCGTCTCTTATCCAGACGGAGTCCATGCTTGCATGGCATTCGCAAGCGCCGCTCGCGAATGCCTGCAACTGAGCAATCAGCGGTCACGATCAAGCAGCGCCCTCAAAGCGCCGTTTGATCGCAACGCCCACTATCAAACGTCCCCAGCCTGATACAGTTTGATCACAGCGGAGAAGTCCAGACGGCCAGCGCCTTTGATGCTCATCGATTGATACAACTGCTGCGCCAGCGCACCGAGATACACCGGTTGACGCACTTGCTTCGCGGCATCCGTGGCAAGACCGAGATCCTTCAGCATCAGATCCGTACCGAAGCCGCCGGTATAGCCGCGCGACGACGGCGCCGTTTCGATCACGCCCGGGAACGGGTTATACGTGTCGGAACTCCAGCAGCGCCCGGTGGACGTGTTGATAATCCCGCCCAGCACCTTCGGATCGATGCCAAGCGCGGCACCCAATGACATGGCTTCGGCAACACCCGCCATCGTGATGCCGAGCACCAGGTTGTTGCAGATCTTCGCCACCTGCCCCGTGCCGGTATCGCCGCAATGAACGATGTTCTTGCCCATTGCCGACAACACCGGTTTCACCTGCTCATACACTGCTGCGCTGCCGCCCACCATAAACGTCAACGTGCCTGCCGCGGCGCCACCCGTTCCGCCCGAGACCGGCGCATCGACAAACGCATTGCCGTGCTGTGCCGCGAGTTCTGCGAACGCCTTGACGCTCGCCGGATCGATCGTGCTCGAATCGATGATGGTCACGCCCTTGGCTATACCCGCCAGCACGCCATCGTCAGCTGTCAGCACGCTGCGGACGTGAGCCGCCGCCGGCAGCATCGTGATGACGCATTCGACGTCCGCCACCGCCGCTTTCGGCGAACCCGCCGCCTTCGCGCCTGCATCGACCAGCGCCTGTACAGCCTGCGCGTTCAGGTCGAACACGTTCACGGCATGGCCCGCCTTCAGCAGGTTGTGCGCCATCGGCGCACCCATATTGCCGAGTCCAACAAAACCGATCTTCATGATTGCGTCTCCCCTTCGTAATCCAGAGTGCCTCGCGCAGAGCGCTTAGCGCAGGCTGATGGTGGTGTTGACGCCATCGTTGACAGTCGCGTCGTCGAACCAGCGCGCGGTGACCGTTTTGGTCTGCGTGTAGAACTGTACGACCTGTTTGCCATACGGGCCCAGATCGCCCAGCTTCGAACCGCGCGAACCCGTGAAGCTGAAGAACGGCACCGGTACCGGAATCGGAATGTTGATCCCTACCTGGCCCACGTCGATTTCGCTCTGGAACTTGCGCGCCGCCGCGCCGCTCTGCGTGAAGAGGCCCACGCCATTGCCCATCGGATTACGGTTGACGAGTGCAATCGCGTCGTCGAGCGTCGGCACGCTCAGCACCACCAGCACCGGCCCGAAAATTTCGGTGCGGTAGATTTCCATTTCGGTGGTGACGTCTGAGAAGATCGTCGGGCCGATGAAGTTACCTTCCTCGTAGCCGCTCACCTTGACGCCGCGGCCGTCGAGGTCAAGCGTTGCGCCCTCTTTTACGCCTGCTTCGATCAGGCCGAGAATCCGCTGCTTCGCTGCGCGCGAGACGACCGGGCCGATATCCGTGCCAGCCTCGTTGCCAGCGTTGACCTTCAGCGTCTTCGCCTTCTCAACCAGATCCGGCAGCCACTGCTGCGACGCGCCCACCAGCACGACTACCGAGGTCGCCATGCAACGCTGGCCCGCAGCACCGAAGCCGGCACCTGCGAGGGCGTTCAAGGTTTGTTCGCGGTTTGCATCGGGCAGCACCACCGCGTGGTTTTTCGCGCCCATCATCGATTGCACGCGCTTGCCGTGTTCACTGCCGAGGCGGTACACATGGGTGCCCACCGCCGTCGAACCGACGAACGAGATTGCCTTCACCAGCTCATGCGTGCACAGCGCGTCCACGACGTCCTTGCCGCCATGCACGACATTCAGCACGCCCTTCGGAATACCGGCTTCGATGGCCAGTTCGACCAGTTGCATCGTCGACAGCGGGTCCTGCTCCGACGGCTTCAGCACGAACGTATTGCCGCAGACGATCGCCATCGGGAACATCCACAGCGGAATCATCGCGGGGAAGTTGAATGGGGTGATGCCAGCGCACACGCCGATCGGCTGGCGCAGCGTGTACGTATCGACGCTGCCTGCGACGTTCTCGGCGAACTCGCCCTGTTGCAGCGTACCAATCGAGCACGCATGTTCCACGACTTCGAGGCCGCGGAAGATATCGCCTTCGGCATCTGGAATCGTCTTGCCCTGCTCGGCCGACAACGTCTTCGCGATACGCGGCATGTGTTCGCGGACCAGCGCCTGGTACTTCAGCATGATGCGCATGCGGGCGCCGATCGGCGTGTTTTTCCACGTGGCAAACGCCGCATGCGCGGAGCGGATTGCCGCATCCACTTCATCGGCGGTCGCGAACGGCACACGTGCCAGCACTTCCTGGGTCGCTGGGTTGACGATATCGCGCCACTCGCGTGAGCTCGATTCAACGAACTCGCCATTGATCAGCAGTTTGACCGTGCTGACATTCGCGTTGGAGGCCTGGGTAACAGCATTCATGATCGACTCTCTTGGTTGGGTACGAGTAAGTTAAGTTCAGCTACTAATCGGCGCGCGGGCGCATCATCAGCGTGCATAACAACGCGACAATGCCGAGCGCCACCATATAAGTCACCACATAGTGCGGGCGGCCAGCGCCCACGGCGAGCAATGCGGTCGCGATCATGGGCGCGATACCGCCGCCCAGCACGCCCGCAATCTGCACCGACAACGAGATCCCGCTATAGCGAATCTCGGCCGGAAACTGCGAAGCGAATAACTGCGACTCCGGTGCATACAGAATCGGGAACACGACGCCCACGCCCAGCACCATCGCCCACCACACGGTCAAAGGATCGCGTGTGCCGAGCATCGCGAAGAACGGCGCCGCAAACAGACACATGATGACGAGGCCGATCAGGAACAGACGTTTCTGGCCGATGCGATCGCTGAGATAGCCGCAAAACGGCATGGTGAACAACGACAGCACGGCACCCGCAGTAATCGCGTGCAGGATGGCGGCCTTGGGGATCTTCAACTGGTTGGCCGCATAGGCCAGCGCGAAGGCGACCACCAGGTAGAACCAGGTGTTTTCCGCACTGCGCGCGCCGATGATGATCAGGAGCTCGCGCGGATGGCGCCGCATCGCCTCGAGGATCGGCGCCTTCACGGGCTCGCCGCGCGCTTTCACTCGCTCGAAGTCCGGCGATTCAGGCACGCGGACCCGGATCACCCAGCCGATCAAGACCAGTGCGATGCTGGCGAGAAACGGAATGCGCCAGCCCCATGCAAGCAGATCGGCTTCCGGCAGCGCGGTGACGGCGGCCATCGCCAGCGAGGACAAGATCAGTCCAAAGCCCACGCCGGTTTGCGGCAAGCTGCCGAAAAAACCTTTGCGGCCGGGTGGTGCATGTTCCACCGCCATCAGTACGGCGCCGCCCCATTCGCCGCCCACCGCCATGCCCTGTAAAAACCGCATCGCCACCAGCAAAGCAGCGGCCCAGTAGCCGATGCTCTGATAGGACGGAATCAGGCCGATCGCCATGCTCGGAATGCCCATCAGCAAGAGCGTGACGAGCAGCATCGACTTGCGGCCGATCCGGTCGCCAAAGTGGCCGAAGACGATACCGCCCATCGGACGGCCGATGAACCCGACGCCATACGTCGCAAACGCGGCCAGCGTGCCGAGGATGGGATCGAGCGTCGGGAAGAAAATCTTGTTGAATACGAGCGCGGCGGCCGTGCCGTACAGAAAGAAGTCATACCATTCGATAGTGGTGCCGGCCATGCTGGCCCACCCGGCGATCAGGTAATCCCTGGCGCGTTTGGGAAGCGGTGCGGCAACTGCCGCCCGGTCGGGGGTCGATTGCATCTGCATCCTGTTGTCTCCGATATTTTCTGTAGGCTTGCCGGTCGCGCGAGTGGCGCGGGCTGCCTGAGCCGTGGTTGTTCCAGTGGCTTGCAAACGAGTATAGTTATTCGAATATCCACGGTATAGAGATGAAAAAGCCCATCCGATATGCAAAAAAACACAAGGCAATCTTGCATGTCGATACTGGAGACTGAATGGAAAGTGTGAACTGGGATGATCTGCGCTACTTCCTCGAGGTGGCGCGAACCCAACGGGCAAGCGGTGCAGCGAAACGCCTGGGCGTCGACCACACCACCGTGGCGCGCCGCATAAGAGAACTGGAAGCCGCACTCGGCACCGTGCTATTTGACAAGTCGCGTGCGGACGGCTTCGTGCTGACCTCCGACGGCCAGCGTCTGCTCGCCTATGCCGATACCGTTGAAACCACCGTGCAATCCGCGTCAGAACAATTTACGGGCGGCGCTCACTCGCTGTCCGGACACGTGCGGGTGGGTTCGACCGAGGGCTTCGGCTGCTTTTTCCTGTCGCCACAGCTCGCGCGTTTCGCTGGCAAGCACCCTGACATCTCAATCGACCTGCTGCCTGTTCCGCATTTCGTCAGCCTCTCCAAGCGGGAAGCGGACCTCGCCATCATGCTCGAGCGGCCCGAGCGCGGACAGTACGTCTACACCAAGCTGTGTGACTACCGGCTCAAACTATATGGAACCCGCAGTTATCTGGATCGCCATCCGCCCGTCAATACTGTGGCGGACTTACGCGATCACGCGTTTATCAGCTATGTCGCCGATCTCGCCTTTAGTCGTGAACTGCTTTATCTGGACCGCACCGTCCCCAACGCCACAGCCAACCTGTGCAGCACCAGCGTGATCGCTCAATACCATGCTGCGCTGCAAGGCAACGCGCTCGCCATCCTTCCCTGCTTCATGGCTGAGCCTAATCCGCTGCTCGAGGCCGTCTTGCCGGACGAGGTTGTGGTGACGCGGCATTTCTGGATCTGCTGCCGCGAAGATCTGCGCAAGCTGCGCCGCATCACCTCGCTGTGGGACTACCTTCGCGCGGCAGCGGATGAGAACCGGGGACTGTTGATGGGGGAATCCGCGGAAATGCGGTATGTGGAGGAGTGAGCGGTAACGGGGCGGGCGCCCGCTGAGCGCGGAGCGTGCAGACGGTCGACACTCGGCGCTCGGCGGCCAACTCCGCAAAACGGGGCTTAAGCTTTGGCCGGAGAGGCCGTTATTGCATCTGCCAACCTTTCACGTGCCCGCTCATGGCCAAGACCATTCCGTTTTCCGGCAACACCCAAGCCGCCCGCGCACGGGCAGCCAAGGCTATGTTGCTACCGCTTCCAAGGGCGACCGCGGAAGAACTCGCTCTCCAGGTCCACCTTGCGCTCGACAGCCTGCGGCGAGGGAAAGGAAGCGTCAGCGCCGCCCAGACCGTGACGCAGGCGATGCTCCTTGTCGCCTTCATCGTCGAAGCAGGGTATGGCACGCTGACACCTGAGGCGCTGCGCACCGCGGACGCCGTGAGCGCGGCGTGTTTCGAGCGCGGTCGCACCTCGGGCGAATGGATGCTTGATCGCGCCGGCTACGATATTTTCGCGGCGATTGCGACGGCTTACGATCATCAATTGCAGAAAGCCCCGCTCTGGGCAATTACCGAGGCAAGCGACCGGCTGGATCGGTTCAGCGCCGGCGAACCTTATCAGGCAGTTAACAGAAAGCGGGCGTAAGTGGGTCTGGGTGAAGTTGATCTGTACAAAACGGCAGCGTTTCGAAGGTCATCCTGCCGTCATGTAGCCTGACGAGGCCGCGACTACCGCCTCGATCATGGACGCTCAGTTACTGATGATTTTTGCGCACTCACGTTTGTCATTCACGTGATCGCGACCCTGGCGTATGCGGTTCGAATTGCGGGCATTCGCACTCGCTGGATTGCCGTATCGTTCGCGCTGTTCGGCATCATCGCCCTCGTGTCGCGCACCGCGAATTCTTTTCAAGGTCCGTTTCTGGCGAAGCGCGTCGAAGAGGATCTAGCCCATCACATTGCTCAAGGCATGCTTAGCGATTTTCGCTTGCTCCTGCTGGCAGCGACGATCGCAACCGTCGTGGGCGCCCTCCTCATTCCGAGTTTTCAGCGTTACTTTAGCCGCGCCGTCGTGCACTTCCAGGCGCACCGCTCGCTTCCGCGTCTCGCCCTATGCGGTGCCCAATCCCTGCAAGATCGGAAGATGAACCTGCGCGAAGCGATGCGCTTTCGCGGTCAGCTCGGCCAGAGAAGCTTCTACTGCTGATGGCAATGCTATGGTTTTCGGCATGGACTCCGAATCCGCGCGCAGCACTGCCTCTGCGAATTCGGCCCATTGCGCCGGTTGCTGCGCGTGATGCCGTCTCGCCAATAGAAAGAGTCGCGGCAGACGCGGCATAAAAACGCCCGAACCCGAAACCGGGCTCACCAGAAACTGCACGTCGTCACAATAGCGCGCCTGTTCACAGATCGCGGCGTTCAACTTCTCTGCCGACGGTCGGGCGGTGCTGATTTGCGCGTCGTCCTGAACGTTCAGCAACACGCCCATGCTCACCAGTAGCATCACGGCATCGGCGATCCGCACCAGTGTGATGCCCTGTGCGTGAACGCTGCGCTCGATATCGGCAAGGGATAGGGGACGATAGCTCGACAGTGCGTCGAGAATCGGGCCGTATAGCGCTTCCGGCAAGATCGTCTCGCCGAGTGCGCCACGCACCTTCAGCACCACAGCCTCTCTAGGTAACGCGAGGATCACCCGATGCGCGCGCAGCGCCCTATCACGCTCGTCGTCCGTCAACACGCGAGGGTCCTTGACCCAGTAATCGCGCCGCAACGAGCGGTTCGTGCAGAAATCGCGCACCGATTCGCGCAAGCCAATATCGGCAATGTCCGCTAACAAGGCGCATTGCGCTGGACTGAGATTGATCTCATCAATGTGATCGCGATAGTCCGCAGATCCGCCATAAATCAGACCGCACGCAGTCAGCGACGACGCTGCTTGCAAGAACGACATGGGATGCCAGTCGCGATTGAAGTACTCATGCGCGAGATACTTCGGACTCTCCGCGGACAGCGCCTTGATGCGCTCTGCCACCAGTGGGTTGACCAATGCATAGCCCGGTTGTGTCGCAAACACGGTCTGCGCAAAACCTACTGCGGCTTTGACGCGCGCCTCCGTGCGTGCTTCAGCAAGCATGCCGTAATGCTGGCCGGATAGCGTGTCGATCTGGAAATGCCGGTGCATCAATTCGCGCACGGGCAGCATCGGTGTCCAACCGGGCTGCGTGTTGTAGCTCAGGTACAGCACACCACCGGACTTCAGCTTGCGTTGGATGAACTCGGCAAGCAGTGCGCGATTCTCGTCGGAGATCCAGCTCCAGATACCATGCATGCCGATGAAATCGAAATCAGGCAGATCGTCGCGCCGGCAGAACTCGGAGAAGGGCTCACCGGACAAGTGCGCCTGCGAGCCTGCGCTCTCGGCGAGTTGCTGGGCGAAGTGCGCGTGAGATCGGTGGAAGTCGGTGCCATACCACCGCGTGTTCGACCCGGCGGCGTGTATGTTGACGCTGACGCCGTGGCCGAAACCGAGTTCGCATGCAGTATGAACGGGTGAAGAAGCGAGTCCGGCATGCAGCAACGGAAGCTTCAGGCGTATGGGATTCAGCTCGTCGCAATAGCCGAACGTGTATGCAATCTCATCGACATAACCCGTATCCCATTCACCCACGTCTTCGCTCTCGCTCGTTGCGCGGGTGCCCTTGTAGGGTCCGCGGATTTCCGCACCGGTTGTCCGGCGCGGCCCGACACGATACCGGTGCGCGGCGTGGAATGCAAAAGGTCGCGAACGCGGGTTGGATAAAAGATTTAACCAGACGTGGTGGCGAATGCTGCACGATGTCACCTTGCGGCGAGTTCGATCTTCGGCTCGCAGACGATCGGGAAATTGACAGAGTTCGCGATGTAACATTTTTCGTGAGCCGCGTGATGCAGACGCGCGGCCAAGCTGGCGTCATCCCCCGCGCGGATCGTCACATGAGGGCGCAGCACGATTTGCGTGAATTTGCCCTGCTGCGGACTATCGAGCATCGTCCCTTCCGCATCGTCACGATAATCCAGCACCGCAATTCCAGCGTCGGCGCATAGGTGCAAGTACCACAGCTTGTGACATGCCGATGCGGAAGCGACGAGCAGATCTTCCGGGTTCCAGCGTGCCGCGTCGCCGAGAAACGCGGCGTCCGACGAACCCGGAATGTCGGGCTTGCTGCCGGAACGAATCGTATGGTCCCGTCCATAGTCACGATATCCTGACGTGCCCGTGCCACGATTGCCTGTCCACAGCACTGAGACCCGGTATTTGTGCTCGCCATATGCCATGCCAATCTCCTTTAGGTACGCAAAGCCGATCACCGCGCAGTCTGCTGCAGAGCCCTGCGCAAAGCAAGAGCCGGCGCGACGTTCAACGCACCAAGTTTCGTCGAACTCAGGCAAACCCGGAGAGTGTCGGTCCGCAATGTCGCCACGGCATCCAACAAGTTGTCACGCGTTGTTCTCCGCGGCCGTCGCCCACTTCACAAATATAGATCCAACCTCTCGCAAGACGGTCTCGCGGGAGGCCATGCTAACGCCAGGCGCGTCGAAATAAGCGGCAACCAGAAGCGGCGAACGTGCCGGCGGCCGGACAATTGCGTAGTCGTTCGTTTCTTCTTCGACGCTCGTTCCGGGACGGTCGGCCGCTTGCCAATCCGTAGACAGACTTGCGCGAAGCCTGTTGAGGCCAGGCTTGCAGGCGATCATCCAGTTTTCCAGTTGCGCACGCGACCGCGGACTTAGAACATCGCCCAAGAGGATTCGGCTCACCACACTAGTGATTGCTCTAGGACTCGTTGTATCGAGCACGCCGCTGTATTTGTTTGACTCGGGCTCATACCGGTCCGAGCGCGTGACCGTATCGCCAAGACTGCGAACAAATTGAGTCAAAGCGGTGGGGCCGCCAGCGCTTCTCATCAACAGGATTGCGGCTGTATTGTCACTCACTTCCACGATAGCCTGGCAAAGCGCACCAATCGACATGGCGCCCTGCGCGACGTTGGCTTTCGTCACCGGAGAGGTAAAGATGAGATCCTTCTCGGTATAGCCGGACTCACGCGTCTTGCCTGCCTTGGGCGGGCAAGACGCGTGGGTCCGTTCGGATTCAATACGCGCGCTTTCAAAATCGCATTACGCGGTCTTACGGAATGGGCGCCTTGTAACCTCCCGTAAATTTTCTGAGCCATAATACGTTTGGCACGACACGTCGCGCTGCTATGCTCAAGTCATTCGTCCCGTCTGGTGAAGCTTCAACCTGCGCGACCAGACATGAGTACCGACTGAACCTTCGCCTTACCGCCCGCAGGCATCGCATTACGTGTAGCTTGCGGCGCGCTCCAATCATGCCCATCGATCGTCTTCTTTCCCTCGCGTCCTCGTATCAACAGGAAGGCCGTCTCGACCTGGCCGAAAGCCATTACCGCGAAGCGATTGGGATCGAACCCGATCATTGGGACGCATGCTTTGGACTGGGGCAGGTGTTGATTCAGCAGGCTCGATTCGACGAAGCCATCGGCAGGCTCAGTCAGATGGTAAACCGCTCCGGTGATCGCGCCGCGGTGCATCGTCAGCTTGGGCTCGCCGAAGCCCGTACCGGGCGGCGACAACGTGCGCTTGATCATTTCAAACATGCCCTTGCGCACGAGCCCGACGATCCCGCGACCTTGCACATCATCGCCAACTTTCAGCAATCGTTAGGCCTTAATGCTGAGGCCGACGCGACCTATCGGCTCGCTGTGAAATTGAAGCCGCTGATCACAGTCCCAGCGGTCGTCGCACCGCCCGACTTCCGCGTGCTGTTTGTGTTCGGGCCTACCGCAGGCAACACGCCCATTGAATATCTGATCGAGCAGGCAAGCTTCGAAAGCAATATCGTCACCCTGTTGCAAGATATGGATTACGACGTCGATCGGCTGCGCGCCTACGCAAACGTTGTCGTCAATCTGATTTCGGATGTCGATCGGGGGCACGCCTTCCTCGCGCCGGCACAAGCGCTGGTAGAGCGCCTGGGCGGTACCGTCGTCAATCATCCGAAGACGATTGCAGGTACGAGCAGGGACGCGGTTGCGCGACTCCTTGCGGGGTTGCCGGGCTGTCGTGTGCCGCAAACGCGGCTCTATCAGTCAGCCGAACTGCGTGATCTGCTACACGCAAATTCGCCAGACCTGCCGACGTATCCGCTGTTGGTGAGACCTGCCGGCACACACGGCGGCGACGACTTCGAGAAGATAGAGAATCCCGCGCAACTGCGGGCATTCCTCAGCGGACACGAACCAGGCAACTACTACCTCATCCCGTTTATCGACTATCGGTCCGACGATGGTTATTTCCGCAAGTACCGCTTCTTTTGCGTTGGCGACGAAATTCTGCCGTACCACCTCGCTATCGACGACAAATGGAAAGTCCACCACGTCACCACCAGTATGGCGACCCATACCTGGATGCAGGACGAAGAACGGACGTTCCTCGAGGACCCGTGGCGTGTCTTCGGCCTTGCGCAGCAGGCGGCATTGCAGCGGATTCGTGACGCGATCGGCTTAGACTTTTTCGGCATCGACTGTGCGCTCGACCGTGACGGCGCCGTCGTCGTGTTCGAAGTCAATGCAAGCATGCTCGTACACGGCAGGAACCAACAGTTTCCGTACAAGACAGAGGCGGTAGAGCGCATCAAGCGGGCGTTTCATGGTTTGCTCGCGCGACTCGCAACCACTTCAACCGATTGATCAATATCTCGGCCGCTTCGCGCACCACTTTTGATTCGCCGGATCGGAGCGAGAGCGGAAAGATTTGCTGCAATTGCTTGCGCCGGTAATTTTGGGTGATTCGCACCGTGCGTGGCCTCGACCTGCGAACAAGTCAAAACCCGAGACAGCAGTTTGATGGCATAGTGGATCTGTTGTGTGATTGCCCGAAGGCGGCGTCGAACGCCGCGGATTTCCCGGCACTGTGTGCGACGATCAAGCGATTACTGGAGAGACCATGAACTGGCTCGACAACCTGTTGCCACCGCAGATCAAGCAAACCGATCCGAAACGCCGCAAAAGCATTCCGGAAGGTTTATGGCTTAAGTGTCCGGAGTGCGAAGCAGTCCTGTACCGCACTGACGTCGAAGCCAATCTTTTCGTGTGTCCAAAATGCGGTCATCACATGCCCATAGGTGCTCGCGAGCGGCTGGATCACCTGCTCGACGCTGAAGGCCGCTATGAGATCGGCCACCAGGTTCTGCCCGTCGACCCGTTGACGTTCAGGGACAGCAGGGCATATCCAGAGCGCTTGAGCGAGGCGATGGAAGAGACAGGCGAAACGGACGCGGTAGTGGTGATGGGCGGCGCTATCCATTCGATTCCCGCGGTGGTGGCGTGTTTCGATTTCTCGTTCATGGCCGGTTCGATGGGCTCCGTCGTCGGCGAGCGTTTCGTGCGCGGGGTAAGGAACGCGATCGAACAACGCACGCCGTTTATCTGCATCGCCGCATCAGGCGGCGCACGCATGCAGGAAAGCGTGTATTCGCTCATGCAAATGGCCAAAACCACCGCGATTCTGACGAGGCTGGCGGAGGCCGGGCTTCCCTTTATTTCCGTACTGACCCATCCAACGACGGGCGGCGTATCAGCAAGCTTCGCGTTTCTCGGTGACGTAGTGATGGCCGAACCGAAGGCACTGATTGCGTTCACCGGCGAGCGGGTAATCGAGCAGACGGTGCGCGAGACGTTGCCTGAAGGCTATCAGCGCCCCGAGTTCCTGCTGCAGCGGGGCGCCATTGATATGATCGTGGATCGTCGCAACATGCGTGAGGAAGTCGCGCGCTTGATGGCAATACTGACGCGACAGCCCTCCGATTCGATTGGTTGACCCTCCCGGATAGCCTGTATGGGACCCTTGCGTGGCACGCTGGCTCCTGGTTCCCGTTAACTGAGAGCAAGTGCATTATTGCGCG
The DNA here is from genome assembly GCF_050436665.1 of Paraburkholderia sp. EB58. Lineage (NCBI taxonomy): Bacteria > Pseudomonadati > Pseudomonadota > Betaproteobacteria > Burkholderiales > Burkholderiaceae > Paraburkholderia > Paraburkholderia sp. EB58. The sequence continues at coordinate 50,990 of NZ_JBNDMQ010000026.1, forward strand.
CTTGCTTCGCAGCACTATTCCAGGTAGATAAGAATTCACACGAGAAACCATCAATGGACCACGCTCAAATAATCATAAAACCGTTGACGAGCAATGACGCAGGGGCATTCAAGGCTCTCCGTCTGAAGGCTATTTTGGACTCGCCGGCGGCACTTTGGCCAACGTATGAGGAAGAAGCCGGGCTCGCTCCGGAAGCCGTCGTTGACCGGATTCGCCACAACAAACATCAGATCGTATTCGGCGTGTTTAACAACCACGCGTTGATCGGAATTGCGGGTCTAAGGCGCGAGCCGCTTGCTCAGGTCGCTCATAAAGCAATGCTTTGGGGAGTATTCGTTGAAGCCGAATGGCGCGGAAGCGGCGTTGCTCGCAAGTTGCTTGAAACCGTCGTCGCACATGCTCGCGAGACAAAGGTGTTGCAAATCCATCTCTGCGTACACACTGAGAATCCACGGGCCCAAGGCTTGTATCAATTGCTTGGATTCGAGGTATACGGTTTGGAACCTCGTGCCATACGCATCGGCAATCGATTCTATGACGAACAGCGAATGGTGTTGCGTTTAGATGACTAACCTCGCGCGTACGCGAGTCGGCCATGCATCCTGCGCACCGCCTTCGCATGCCACGGTATAAAGCTATTGAGGAGGTATCGATACGATGAGCGAGCCCGATCTGAGCCACCTAGACAGCCTGGTCGAAGAAGCCATGACGCAATGGCAGATTCCCGGACTTGCGATCGCAGTGGTACAGGGCGACGAAGTCATCAAGCTGCAAGCTTACGGCACGCGCGATATAGAAAGCCGCTTGCCCGTGACAATCGACACGCAGTTCATGATTTGCTCTCTGACCAAATCATTCACGGCAGCAGGACTCGGCTTGCTCGTAGACGAGGGGAAGCTGGACTGGAACACGCGAATTCAGGAGATATTGCCGGGCTTCCAGCTCTACGACGCAATAGCCTCAAAGAACCTCACCGTACACGACCTGCTTACGCATCAAAGCGGCCTCCCACGTCACGACAGGATCTGGTCGCCACCTGGTGAGCGTTCCCGTCCCGAGATACTGGCGGCGATGCGTTACCTGCAACCGAGCCGAGGGTTTCGCGAGGTCAACCAATATTGCAATCTCGGCTACGTTGTTGCCGGAGCGGTGGCCGAGCGAATCAGCGGACAAAGCTGGGAAGCCTTTACCACCGAGCGCCTGCTGCGTCCATTAGGTTTCAGGAATTTCAGCTTTTCGACAGACGCGTTGGAGGAGTCAATTGACCATGCGCTGCCCCACCCCCGAGGCTCTGAGCGCGTCTATCGAGGCAGATTGTGGCCGATGCATGCGGCACCAGCGGGTGGCATCAATACTTCCGTTTCCGACATAGCAAAGTGGTTAGGTTTCCTGCTTTCTCAAGGCGCTGTTAACGGATCCCAGTTACTGTCGCAAAGCGTCGTACAGCAGATGATGACGCCACAGATTTACTTCGAAGATTCTGGCTTCAGCGAAATTGGCGCGCTCCACTATGGTTTGGGGCTTCGCTGTGAACACTATCGCGGTGATCGTACGGTTTCGCATACGGGCTCCCTGCCGGGATGGGGTTCGATGATGAGCATGATGCCCGAGCATCGCATCGGCGTAGTTGTCCTCACCAATCGTGATCCCTGCCCGGTGCGCGACTTGTTGATCTATTACGTTTTCGACCGATTGCGCTCGCGAGAACCCCTCAACTGGCTGGAAACGTTTCGCGCGAGGCGACGCAAAGCGCTAGACGAGGAAGAGACGGAACTGCGCAACCGCGAGGCACTTCGCGCAACCTGGACTGAACCAACCCAGCCCTTGAAGTGCTACGTTGGCCAATACGAGCACCCAGCGTATGGCGAGTTCTCTGTGTTCGAAGACATTGGCGTCTTAGGCTGGCGCTGGCGAGGCTTGAACGGCATTTTGTTGAGCCGTGACGGCAAGACGTTCGAACTCAAGGAGGACGGTGATCCTCGCTTTGGCCCTCCTTTGCAGGTGACGTTCCAGCTCAACGCGGACGGCACTATCGACAGCCTAAGCTCTCCGCTAGAACCGACCGTTGCAGACATCAGCTTCCAGCGGCGCAGCCCTCCTACGTCCCAGGGCTAGTATGCATCCCACGGTGGCTCTTCACCGAATGCATCCCCAAGGTACTCGATAAACTGCCGCACCTTGGACGGAATGTAGCGTGCAGTCGGATAAACAGCGTGAACGGTCAGTTCGGGCGCGCGGTAACCGGGCAGCAGTTCCACGAGTTCCTTCGTCCGGATGTGCGGTCCAAAAACGAATGTGGGCCCGTACGCAATGCCGACCCCGGAGAGCGTCGCCGAAAGCAGCATCTGCATATTGTTGGCCTGCATCCGGTATGGCCCGTCAATCACGTGCTCGCGTCCGTCTTCATCGCTCAACGTCCACTTAGGTATCGAGACCGCTTCGCTGAACGCGAGACGCGGAGCGCGCTGCAAATCCTCCGGCGTGATCGGCACACCCTCGCGCTCGAGAAACGACGGTGCGGCACAGACAGTCATCCGGCATGGTGCGAGACGCCGCGCGACAAGTTGCGAATCGGGCAGCCGGCCAATGCGGATCGCCACATCGATACTGTTGTGCTGCAGATCGACATATCGATCGTCGAGTGCAACCTCGATGTTCACGTTTGGATGATTCGCAAGGTAGGTAGCCACGACATCGCCCATGTGCATAACGCCGAACGTGACCGGCGCAGCCACGCGCAAGGTTCCGCGCGCCGTGCTGTGTGCGTCGCTCGCTTCGCTGTTGGCGTCGTCGAGTTCTTCGAGAATCCGCTTGCAGCGGAGGTAATAGGTACGGCCGGCATCCGTTAGGCTCAGGCTGCGCGTACTCCGCTGCAGCAGACGCACATTCAGATCCGCCTCCAGTGCGCTCAGATACTTCCCGGCCATGGATGCCGACAGCCCGGAACGTCTGCCGGCCGCTACCAGACTCCCCTCGTCCACCGCGGCGACAAACACGGCAATACTCGCGAAACGGTCCATGACGCGCCTATTCGATAATTTAACGATCGATTGATGATACTGGATGCAGGATTATCGCGCTTAGCGATCCAATCTACCATCGCTTCAGGGTCCGGCAGACGGAATTGAATCAACGGGATTTCGAAGGAGCACCGCAATGAAAATCGCATCGAACGGCATTCACATCAACGTCACCGATCAGGGCAGTGGCACGCCCGCCATCGTGTTTCTGCACTACTGGGGCGGCTCGTCGCGCACCTGGAGCGACGTCATTGCGGCGTTCCCGCCGGTGTACCGTATGGTGGCTCCCGATCACCGCGGTTGGGGAGATTCCGACGCCCCGGCAAGGGGCTACGCCCTTGCCGATTTCGCCGACGACGCGCAGGGCGTCATCGACACACTGAAGCTCGGCCAGTTCGTCCTGGTGGGGCATTCGATGGGCGGCAAAATTGCACAACTTCTGGCGTCGCGCCGTCCCAAGGGGCTGGTGGGACTCGTCATGGTTGCGCCGTCGCCGCCGGTGCCGCTGCTTCTTCCCGCCGAAGTACGCGCAGAAATGAGGAACGCCTACACGTCTCGCGCCTCCGTCGAAGCATCCATTGATCACATGCTCACCGCCAGGCCGCTGAGCCCGGCACATCGCGAGCAGGTGATCGAAGATAGCCTGCGTGGCGACCCACAAGCCAAGACCGCGTGGCCAACCTACACCAGCCTCGAAGACATCACCCGCCAGGTTGCGGCGATCAATGTGCCTGCTATTGTGATCGCCGGTGAACTGGACCGGGTGGACAGCATCGAAACGTTGCGGACACAACTGATCCCGCACATTCCGCATGCGCGCATGCATGTGGTGCCGAGCAGCGGTCACTTGTCACCGCTTGAGGCGCCGCGTGAGGTTGCCGGCCTCATTCAAGAATTTGTCGAGTCGCTTAGCGTGGTCAAGTCGCGAATGACGTGAAATGTCGCTTGAATCAAAACCGATGCCGCATCCCCACCCCCACCACAATCTGCTCGTCCGTCGACGAAAGCGCCTGTCCGCTCACATCCGCCGTCAACCCTGAACCGTCGCTGTTGATGTGCTGATAACTCGCCTGCAAATACAGGTCTGTGCGTTTGGAGAGAAAGTAGTCGGTCTGCACGGACACCTCATGCCACTTCGGATGATGCTGGCCACTCGCCGTGGACAACGCCGCGGCCGTGTACGTATATTCGCCGATCAGCTTGAGCGCCGGGCTCAGCGCGTAACTCGCGTTCACTTCGTAGTTATTGAAGCTCGCGCCCTGACCGTTCTCCGCGAGGCCGAGGCTGTTTGCCCCATTGATCGTCTCCAGACCACCGAGTTGCGTACGCGTCCACACGAATCCGAGCTTCGCCGCGCCGAGGCCGTAGTTCGCACCTGCGCCATAAGTGCGCTGCTGCGCGGCGATGAAGGTACGGTCGGTCAACGTCAGCGCGCCGTTTGTATTGCTGCTACCGCCGTTATTTGCCTGCAGATAGCCCGCACTGAGGTTCAACGGACCGGCATCGTACGCAGCGCCAAAGCTGTACAGTCGATTGTCGTCGAAGCCGCCCGCTTCGTTCGAGAAACCGTACAGCGCGCCGAAACGCAACCCCTCATACGACGTGCTGGCAAACTTCACCGCGTTGTTGACGCGGAATGAGTTATTCAGGTTGTCGTTATCGAACGGATGAGCGGAGAAATTGTTGCCACCCGGATGAATGCCCGTGAAGCTGAGCGGCGCGACATAGTCCACTACCGAGTCGTACTGGCGTCCGAACGTCACCGTGCCGAAGCGGTTGTTCGACAGTCCCGCATACGCCTGATAGCCGAACTCCCGGCCGCCCTGGCGGGCCGTGCCGTTCATCACGCTAAAGCCGTTTTCAAGCTGAAAAATCGCCTTCGTGCCGCCGCCGAGATCTTCGTGACCAGCGAAGCCCCAATGGCTGCCGGTCACATCACCGCTGCCCGCTTGCCATGCGGCACGGCCTTTCTCATTGCTCGTATAAAAAAGGCCCGCATCGATCACCCCGTAGAGCGTCACGCCCGATTGTGCCTGCACCCCGCAGGCGCACCCCGCCGCGCATACGGCTATAACCAAACTCTTCTTCATTTGTGTCCTGAAGTTTCTAGTGAGCCGCCCATGCGCACGCCGACGCAACGCCGCTGTTAGAGCGTCGTCCGGTGCAGGCGAAAAAGCGGCGTGGGAGGGGCTGGCTGGGCCGTGTGGCTAACGGCTGGCGATGCCCGTCTAAGCGACGAGTCCGTCGATCAGAACTTGATGGTGACCGCGCGAGCATGGCTCGATACGCGCGGAGACACCGAATACCTGGCCGAGCGTCGCAGGCGTGACGACTTCGGGCGGCGTCCCGAAGCGCACAATGCGTCCCTCGTGCAGCAACATCGCACATTCGCATGTGCGCATCGCCGCGTTGATATCGTGCAGGACTACTACGGTCACAATACGGCTTTCGCGCGTGACCTCGCGCAGCACCTGCATCACATGGAACTGGTGATTCAGATCGAGCGCTGAAAGCGGCTCGTCGAGCAACAACACTTGCGGGTCGCGCACGAGTGCCTGAGCAATGCCGACGAGTTGCCGCTGACCGCCCGACAATTCGTCGAGCGAACGCGCAGCCAGCTCATCAATACCGAGCCTGCGCAGAACGGCATGGGCATGCGCGAGATCGTCGCCATGCGCGGTACCCGGCAACACAGCGCCATATCCGCGCGTGGCACGGCATGCCACCACGACGGATTCCAGCACTTGCAGGCGCACACCTGCGGGCAACGCTTGCGGCAGATACACCACGCTATGCGAACGGGCGCTCGCCGCCGACAGGGCGAGCGGTTCGCCGTCGAGCGATAGAGAGCCGGTATGAACCCGCGTGAGGCCCGCTAAAGCGCGCAGCAACGTGGACTTACCGCTGCCATTCGGGCCGAGCAATGCGGTGATCTGACCACGCGGCAGCGGCCCTGCTTCGAGCGAGGTCAGCACCTGCCGCTTGTCGTAACGCACGCTCAAATCGTGAATGCACAGGCCGTTCATCCCATTTGCCCCTGCGAACGCACGACAATGCCGAGAAACAGCGGAATGCCCACCAACGCCGTGACGATACCAACCGGAATCAGTACACCCGGGATGATCAGCTTCGACGCAATGGATGCGAGCGAGAGCGTCAGCGCGCCAATCAGCATGCTGCCCGGCAGATAGAACCGATGGTCCTCGCCGAACAGCGTGCGCGCGATGTGCGGCGCGATCAGTCCGACAAAGCCGATCGTGCCCACGAACGACACCGCGAGCGCAGACAGTACCGACACGCGCAGCAGCGTGGAAAGCCGCAGACGCCGCACGTCGATACCGAAGCTGGCGGCCCGGTCTTCGCCGAGGCGCATCGCCGTCAGCGTCCACGCGTTGCGCAGCGACAGCGGCAACGCTAGCGCCAACGCAACCGCCAGCACACCAATCTTGGGCCAGTCGGAGCGCGCCAGCGAGCCAAGCGTCCAGAACACGAGGCCCTGCAGCGCATCGGCCGAGGCCATGAACTGCATCAGCGAGACGAGCGCATGAAACGCGAACACGAGCGCGATGCCCAGCAGCACGACGCCCGCGGTATTCATGCCGCGCCAGCGCGCAACCGAATCGAGCAACAGTGCGGAAAGCAGCGCGAAGACGAACGCGTTCGCGGAGACGATCCACGTCTGCGACACGCCGGGAATGGTCACATCCAGCACAATCGCAAGCGATGCACCGAACGCGGCCGCCGCCGACACGCCCAGCGTATAGGGACTCGCGAGCGGATTGTTGAGGATGGTCTGCATTTCCGCGCCCGACAAACCCAGCGATGCGCCCACCAGCAGCGCCATCACCGCATATGGCAGGCGAATCTGCCAGACGATCACACTCGTCGCCGGATCAGCCGAGGCGTGATCGAAAACCGTGCGCAACAGTGCCATCAGCGGCAAGCCGGATGGTCCGGTGCGCAAATCGAACAGCAGGGAGCCGACAATCAGCGCCATGACGGCGAGGAGGCACATCACGCGTCGGTGCGTGAGACGCCGGTAATGCCGCACGCCGATATCGTGCGGCGCGGCCTGATGCGGAAGAGTTGCCATGAACCGCCCGTTCAGTGCAAGGCTACCGGCGCAGCACCGCGAGTGGAACCACCCACTCCATCGACCCAATAAGCGCCGTCCGGGGGCACCGCGAGGAAGCGGCTATACAGTTCGGACTGCGTCGCATTGACGTCCAGATCCTTGAACTGTTGCGGATAAAACCACTTCGCGAAGGCCTCGATCGCCACGATGTTGTACGGCGAGTCGTAGTAGTTGTGCGAGATCCCATGCACGCGGCCATCGTGAATCGCCTTGATGGTGTCGAAGCCCGGCCGCGCGACCAGCGCTGCCAGACTAGCCTGCGCATCCGGCTCGCTCGTCAATGCGCCGACCCGCAGTGAAGCGAGGCCCGGTTTAGTGCGGCTGCCGGTGGCGATATATACATCAGGCTGTGCAGCGATGATCTGCTCCATGCTGATGTCGCCGAGCACACCCGGCACCAACCCAGCCGCGATGTTGCGCCCACCCGCGGCCTGGATGAATTCACCGAAATTGCCGTCACCGGCGGTGTGGCAGCAACCCGCATCCCACACGCCGGCGAGCAGGTCGATAAAGACCTTGGGCCGCTGCTGCATCGGGATCTGGTTGACGACCGCCTGCACCCGCGCCAGATGTTGCTGATAGAACTGCGCGTAAGCGTTGGCCTGTTGCTCGCGATGCATGACCTTGCCGAGCAGTTCGACACTCGGCAAGGTGTTCTGCATCGGGTGCAGCCGGAAGTCGACGAATACGACAGTCGTCCCCGTTGCCTCCAACTGCTTGACGAGTGCGTTATAGCGGCTCGGGCCGTGACCCGCGACACTGAAAATGGCGAGGTCGGGCTTGAGACTCAACGCTTTCTCGTCACTGATGCTATCTTCCGTGGCTTTGCCGATCAACGGAATCTGCTTGATGCCAGGGAATTTGTCGGCGTAAGCGTCGAAGGTCTGCGGATCCATCGTTGGCAGATCGCCTTGCCAACCGACGATCCGCGCCAGCGGCTGCTTTCCTTCCAGCAGCGCGACCGCCATCAGCAGGCGGCTTTCGCCAAGCAGGATACGGTGAGGCTCCGCCGGAATACGGATCGTGCGGCCCGCCAGATCGGTCACGGTCTGCGCCGGTGCCGCGGCCGCAGCCGGCGGCGTCACGGCATGCGCCGCCACACCGGCCCCGAGGATCGCGCAGCTGAACACCGCGCAGGCGGTCAAGGCGCGAGTGGCTGCGCCGAGCCGGCGTGCGAGCGACTGAAACCGGAAAATCGACATGGTATAGTGCGTAAATGAGAATGATTGCCATTTTGGCCGCTCCACTTTAGCGGCGCAATGTAATGGCAATGTGTTGAAACACGGCTGTTTTGTAATGGAATGTGTTGGCGTGGCCGCGAGCGAAAAAACGCCCTGCGGATAGCATGCGAGGCGCACACAAGAACTTAACGATGGACCACATACTCGTTGTCGACGACGACCCCAACATTCGCCAGTTGCTGCAGGACTACCTGCGCAGCATGGGCTATGGGGTCATTGCCGTCGAAAGCGGCGTGCAGATGAAGCAGGCCATCAACACGTCGCAAATCGATCTTGTCGTACTCGATCTGATGCTCGAAGGCGAGGACGGCCTCGATATCACGCGCGATCTGCGACGCACGCACGCCGTGCCGATCATTATCCTGAGTGCGCGCGGCGGCTTGCTCGACCGCATCCTCGGCCTCGAAATGGGCGCCGACGACTATTTGCCCAAGCCCTTCGATCCACGCGAACTCGTCGCCAAGATCAAGGTGGTGTTGCGACGCACGCGCAGCGTACCGGGCGAACGACTCACGGATTCGTCTGCGTTCGTGAGCTTCGCCGGCTGGAAACTCGACACGCGCATGAAGCAGATGCTCTCGCCCGATGGCGTGGTCGTGTCACTCGGCGGCTCCGACTATCGCGCGCTGCGCGCGCTGCTCGATCACCCCAACCGTCCGCTCTCACGCGAGTTTTTGCTGGACCGCGTGTTCGGCAAGGAGCGCACGCCACTCGACCGCTCTATTGACGTTTGCATCAGCCGCCTGCGCCAACATCTTAAGGACTCCCCACGCGGCGCCGGGCTGATCCGCACCATGCGCAACGAAGGCTACATGCTGGTGGCCGATGTCACGCACGAAGCCTGAGCGGCGCACGGCGATGAAACTACGCATTTGGTCCCGTCTTTGGCTCCGCCTTTGGCCCGATACGCTGTATGGACGGCTCGTGCTGATTCTCGTCGTCGGCATGTTTGCGGGGCAATTCCTCACCAGCACGATCTGGTTCGAGACCCACGACAACCGCACGCTCGAAATTCCCGCACGGCTCTTTGCCAGCCGCCTCGCCGATACTGTCCGGCTGCTGCAGCAAGCTCCGGATGAAACCACGCGCCGCACGATCGCCGCGGAGCTCGCCGATCAGCGCTACCGCCTGCAATGGATCGATGCGCCCGCCGCTGCACCCGCAGGCTCGCTCGCGCAGCGCACGGTCGGCGATCTGATAACAGGTGTGATTCACCGGCGGCTCGGCGAGCCGATCGAGGTCCGCTTGCTCGACGTTCAGCTGCGCGACGAAACGGGCCATCACGACGGCATCCTCAGTCTGTTCAATTCGCGCATGCCGTCCGGCGATTTTCATCTGCAGTTGAGGCTGCCGCAGGGCGAATGGCTCGATGTGCGGGCCAACGAAGGACAGGCAGGAATGCTGACCGAACCGGGCTCGCTCGTGCTCGATTATCTGTTGCGGATCTATCTGGTGCGGCTAACGGCGGTCCTCCTGCTCGCACTCGTGGCTGTGCGTTTCGCAGTGAAACCGTTGAAGGAACTTGCCAAAGCGGCCGAGGCGCTTGGCCGCAACATCTATCGGCCGCCGCTGCCGGTGACGGGACCGTTGGAAGTACGAACCGCCGCGCAGTCGTTCAATTCGATGCAGGAGCAACTCACCCGCAGCCTCGCTGAACGCACCCGTTTTTTGACGGCCGTCTCGCACGATCTGCGCTCGCCGCTCACCCGGTTGCGGCTGCGTATGGAGATGCTGCCCGACGCCGAATCGCGGGAACGCCTGCGCGGTGATCTCGACGAGATGGAGGCCATGGTGAGCGCGACGCTCGACGCCGTTCAGGGCGTGGAGATTACAGAGGCACGTCATGAGATCGACATCAATTCGATGCTGGAAGGGCTCGCGGAGGACGCACGTGAAGCGGGCCATGACGTCCATGTAGAAGGCCGCGCGGATCGTCCGTTGTCAGGGTATCCGCGAAATCTGAAGCGGTGCTTGCAGAACCTGCTCGACAATGCGATCCGCTATGGTGGAGTGGCACGAATCAGCGTTAGCGACGGCGACGTCACGCTGCGCATCGTCGTGAGCGATCAGGGCCCCGGCATTGCCGACGAGGCCTTGCTCGAACGCGTGTTCGAACCGTACTTTCGTGTCTCGAGTTCGCGTAACGGCGCAAGCGGCGGTACCGGCCTCGGGCTGACCATTGCGCGCAGCGTGGCTGCCGCGCATGGCGGCACGCTCACACTACGCAACGGCGCGGTCAAAGGATTGGAGGCGACGCTCGCGTTGCCACGCGATGGCCGCGCCGCTGAATTGTCGTGGCGAATCCGATGAGCATGCACGCAGCGACCCGAATCACCCTTTCTTGCCCTCTGCTGCCGCCGCGCGTGCAGCATCCTCTTCCTGTAGTTTGCGCCACAGGATCTTGCCGCTACCGGACTTGGGCAGCGACGTCACGAACTCGACCAGCCGCGGCGCCTTATAAGGCGCCATCTGCTCATGCGCCCAGGCAATGACCTCGCTCTCGGTCAACTTACCCGCGTAGCTCGCAGCGGGCACCACCAGCGCCTTCACGGTCTCGCCGCGGCGCTCGTCCTGCACGCCGATCACACAGACCTCGTGAATGCCCGGATGCCGGTACATCAGCGCCTCCACCTCCGCAGGCCAGACTTTGTAGCCCGACGCGTTGATCATCCGTTTGAGGCGGTCGGTCATGAAGAAATAGCCGTCCTCGTCGACATGTCCCAGATCGCCGGTGCGTAAAAAGCGTTTGCCGTCGAGCTCGACGAAGGCTTCCGCCGTACCCTGCGGATTGCGCCAGTAACCCTGCATCACCTGCGGCCCATTCACGACAATCTCGCCGGTCTCGCCTCGCGCCAACTCCTGCAGCGTGGCCGGGTCGATCACCCGCGCATCGAGATCGAACACCGGGATGCCAAGGCATTGGGGCTTAGGACGCTGCGGCGGGTTGATGTGCGTCGCCGCGATCGTCTCGGACATGCCGTAGCCTTCCACATAGTCGAGGCCAGTCAGATCTTTGAGCTTGCGGGCAATCGCGGCGGGCATCGCCGCGCCGCCGCCACGCGTGCCGCTCAGTTTCGAAAGATCGTATTCGCCAAGCTTAGGGTTGGACAGAAAATCGACCATCATCGTCGAAATGGACTGCCACGAGGTGACACCATAACGTTGCATGCATTGCGCCGCTGCGTCGCGATCCCAGCGCGGCAATATGACGATCGTTGCGCCCGCATATAACGGTCCATTCATGCCACCTTGCATGCCGGTGACGTGAAACAGCGGCAACACCGACAGATGCGTGCTGTCCTGCGACCCCGAGAACCAGACATTGCAGCCGACCAGGGTGCTCATAACGCTGCGATGCGTGTGCATGCAACCCTTCGGCTTGCCCGTCGTGCCCGACGTGTAGGGCATCACGCAGAGGTCGTCCGGACCCGCGGTCAAAGGCCCTGGTGCGAGGCGGCGTTCGAGCACCGTACTCCAGGCTGTCACGCCGGGACGTTCGATCGACCGCTTCGGCGCCGCCACGAATTCGGGCGGCGTGATCGACGACGGGCGTTTCAGGTAGTCGCTATACGTTGCGACAATTGCATACTTCAATCCCTGCCCGGGCGCCTCGCCCAGCAATGGCTCGATCTGCGGATAGAGGTCCTGCGGCACGATTGCGGTCGTCGCACCGCTGTCCTCCACGTAGTGGCGTACTTCGTCGGTCATGTTCATCGGATTGACCGGCACGACCACCGCATTCGCACGCAAGATCCCGTAATAGGCCAGCACCCATTGCGGACTATTCTGCATATACAGCAGCACGCGATCTCCGGCCTTTACTTCGCACTCCTGTTGCAGAAAACCGGCGATTCGCTCGGCCTCATCCCTGAACTCCGCGAAACTGACCGGCGTGTCGTAGAAGATGATGAACGGCTTGTCCGGAAACCGGGTCGCCGCAACCTCGGCGTTATAAAACAGGCTGGTTTGCGGCAAGCTCAAATGGCGTGGCACGCCAACCGGCCAATGTGCGTGATGAAGGGCATTCATGGGTGTTTCCTCTCGTCACACGATGCTTGCGCCGCCGTCCACCGCCAGATACTGGCCCGTGATATGGCGCGATGCCTCGCTTGCGAGAAACACCACCGAGCCCTTCAGGTCTTCCTCGCCGCCGAGCCGATGCAGCGGCGAATGCGCGACGATCGATTCGCCCATCGAGGCGAGCAGACCCGCCGACATCTTCGACGGAAAAAAGCCCGGGCAAATCGCATTGACGTTGATATTGTGGCGGCCCCACTCCGAGGCCAGCGCCCGCGTAAAGTTGATCGCCGCGGCCTTCGAAGTGTTGTAGGCGATCGTATTCATGCCCGCGGGCGCGCCCTTCAGGCCCGCGATCGAGGCGATGTTAATGATCTTGCCGGTGCGGCGCGGAATCATGCTGCGCTTGCCGACTTCACGCGCGAGAAAGAACGGCGCGTTGACGTTCAGATTCATGACCTTGTGCCACGCTTCGTCAGGATAGTCCTCCGCTGGGGCACCCCATGTGGCGCCGGCGTTGTTGACGAGAATATCGATGTGGCTGTAGGCGGCCAGCACGTCGCTGACAAGATCGGGAATCCTCTCGAATTTGCCGAGGTCGTTGACGAAAGTTTGGACTTCAATGCCGCGCCCTTCCAGATGCGCTTTCGCCCCCGCAAGCTCGTCGGCCTTGCGCGCGGTGATCGCCACACGGCAACCCATTTCGCCGAGCGCCTCGGCCATCTGCAGACCGAGCCCGCGCGAGCCGCCGGTAATCAGTGCCACCTTCCCTTCCAGTTGAAACAGGTCTTTCACGTGCATCCGGCGTCTCCTTGATGAGGGTTCTGCTAGGCAGATAGGTCTGCTTTTTCAACCCATCATACGTGTGGAGATTCGCCGTGTAAATAAAAGCATGATCGTTTTATTTCTATCTAAACCGGTGGGGAGTTCTTGTCATCGGGAATTACCCGACTGTCGGCGAGACGGCTACAGGCTAGCGTTTTCGACAACCCGGCCTTCTGCACGCCAACGCAGCATGCCGCCCGCGAGGTTGGCAACGGCCTCGAATCCTGACTGCCGCAATATGACCGTGGCTTGCGCCGAACGTCCGCCAGCCCGACACACCGTCACGATCGGGCGTTCCTTCGCGAGTTCAGTAGCGCGCCCAGCCAGATTGCCGAGTGAAATGAGTCTGGCTGCGGGAATGCGCCCCAGCGGCCCGTCGAACTCGTCAGGCTCGCGCACGTCGACGATCTGGACCGAACGGAGATTTTCTTCGAGCCATTGGGGGTTGATTTCCCAGATGCCCGCAAAGGTGTACGTCAACGGCGCCCAATCGGGCTCGGCCGTCTGCGTGGGGTCGCTTGCGGCCATGCCGCATTTCAGGTTGGCCGGCACCGCGACATCAATCTGCTTGGGATGCGGCAAGCGCAGGTTCGTCATGTATCCGGTGAAATCCTCTTCGCACAGTTCACCGCCGAGGCGCGGATTGAAGCGCCGCTCCTCGCCTACACTCGTGACCGTCAAGCCGCGGTAGTCGTGGGCCGGATAAAGCAGGCATGTTTCAGGCAAACTGAAAATCTGGCTGTGGACCGCCCGGAACATCGCGCGCGCATCACCGTGCTGGAAATCGGTCCGGCCCGTGCCCCTGATCAACAGGCAATCTCCGGTAAACGCCATAGTCTCGTCGTCGAGTACAAAGCTGACGCATCCATTCGTATGGCCAGGTGTCGCGCGCACTTCCAGGTGCCGCGCACCGAACTCACACCGGTCGCCATGGCTCAGATAGCGGCCCGCGCCTTCGGCGCCGCTCGCGGCCGATATTGCAATCTGGCTGCCCGTGCGGCGCTTCAGCATCCATGCGCCGGTCACATGATCGGCGTGGACATGGGTGTCGATGGTGTATAGCAGGCGCAATCCAAGTTCATCGATCAGTGCGGTGTCCCGGCGCACCTGTTCAAATACCGGATCGATCAGCACAGCTTCTCCCGTTGCGCTATCGGCAAGCAAATAGGTGTAGGTAGACGATTGCTGATCGAATAGCTGCCGGAAGATCAACACGGTTTCGCTCCGTCGCCTCGCCTCCGCGAGGACCTGAAAATGGGGTTAAGCGAGGCTTCGACAAACCGTCCTGCAGGAAGTCGGATTCGCCAGCGCCAGTTCAGAAGACCGGGCACGCAGGCGCACCCGGATTCACTTCGGGCGCCGGCCTCGGGAGTACCTCGCGCTCGCTGCTTCACTTTACGCGAATCTTACTTCGGTTGGGCCACGTACCGCAGGTAAGGCTTCACAGTTTTGAAACCCTGCGGATATTTTTGCATCGCTGCATCGTTCGAAACCGATGTCGGAATGATGACGTCTTCGCCCGGCTTCCAGTTCACCGGCGTCGCCACCGTATGTTTCGCGTTCAGCTGCAGCGAATCAAGCAGACGCAGCACCTCGTCGAAATTGCGGCCTGAACTCATCGGATACACGAGCATGGCTTTGACTTTCTTGTCCGGCCCGATGAGAAACACTGAGCGTACCGTCGCGTTGTCCACGGCGGTGCGCGGGCCGCCGCTCGCGTTCGGGTGAATCATGTCGTAGAGCTTCGCGACAGTCAGGTCCGAATCGCCGATCAGCGGGTAGTTGATCGCATGTCCCTGGGTCTCCTCGATATCCCCCATCCACTTCTGGTGGTCGCTGACGGGATCCACGCTCAGTCCGATAATTTTGGTGTTGCGCTTGTCGAACTCCGGCTTGAGTCCGGCCAGATATCCAAGCTCAGTGGTGCAAACGGGCGTGAAATCCTTCGGGTGTGAAAACAGGACCACCCAATGGTCGCCGATCCACTCGTGAAAACGGATCGTCCCTTCGGTGGTTTCCGCGGTGAAATCGGGAGCTTCCTCTCCAAGTCGAATTGACATCTTCATCCTCCATTGAGGGGCGCCAGGGTACTCGCGCCGCTGTCGAAGCGCCGGCCCCGGGCTGCGTGGCTGTTTAGTCAGGCGATTGGTTTAACTCGTGATCAGCCTCCGGCTCGTTGAACTGTAATGCGCGGGAGGCCACCATCGGCGGACGCAGTAGATTCAGAGGCCCTCCCCAAATAGCCGTGATGCGGGGCGAGCACCGGGATACTCTGCGGTCGCGCTTATAGCGTAGGACAAAAAAAGACTTTCACATTGCGAATCCGCCGTTTACACATATGCATCCGAAGGTCATTTACTCGCTACCCCTGTTTGATGTCTGTAGCGCGGTCGTGGTATGCGTTTGCATAACTAACTGGGGCATCTCGCGTACACGATCAATGCGCCTTCGGCTGGAAGAGCGTGGCGTTGGCTTTGACGTATTCGTCGACCGTCATAGGCTTTCTACCCGTCACGGCCTCAACCACATTGTTGGTGCCTGCAAACTCTCCGTTCTGGTAGGCGCGGTAAACCGCGACGATGTGCTGGATAAAATGCTCCGGCATTCCAATCGTTTTCAGCCGCGCGCCAAAGTCCTCGAAGCTTTCCGGTTCGTAGTGGATCTTTCGGCCCAATGCCTCCCCGACGGCGCTCGCGAGTTCATCGTGACTCATTTCCACTGCGCCGAAGAGCGGATAGACCTTGCCGGCATGCGGAGCCGGGTCCAGCAGAATATTGGCGATGACGAGACCCTGGTCTTGCGCCGAGATGGGCGCGTGACGTCCTTCTCCCGCCGGAACCTTGATAAGGTCGTGATTAGCGATGAGCGGTAGTTGAAACCCGTACGTCAACCATTCCATGAAAAACGTCGGCCGCAGATGCGTAACCGGAACGCCAGCCCAGTCGAATACGCGTTCCCCGTACCAATGCGAACGCGCGGAATCGCTCACGGCATCAACCTTTGCAGAAATCTGCGACATGTTGACGATTGAACGGACGCCTGCGCTCCTCGCCGCCTCCGCAAAGTACGCGGTGGCATCGACGAGGTGCGACTGCTGAACCGGGTATACGAAGTACGCGCCCGTTACCCCCTGTAACGCAGCGCGAACTGCCCGCCCATCGAGAAGATCGCCCGTAACGACCTCAACGCCTTTACGCCGCAACGCCGCGGCCCGATCATCTTCGTTATGCACAAAGGCTCGCACGCTTGCGTCTTTTGCCAGCAAGCTATCGATAGCGTAGCCGCCGGTATCGCCTGTTGCGCCAGTTATCAGATATAGATCACGACTCATTTGCTTCTCCAGAATGGTATTGCGTAGGAACAGCGGTCATTGGATCGCCGAGGTCACGGCAAGTAACACGTGTATATGCACATATCGTGCCGTGCTCAATTTGCTGCTTCGTCCTTGCCGTTTGATCCGGCGATTGTCGGGTTCGACCATGCTCATCTGTTCGCCGATTATTTAGAGTATACTCGACATCTAAATGGCACAAGGTTTATTTGTGAGGGACAGGGAGAAAGCGATGAGAAAGTCGAAAAGCGATACGGCAGAAACAAGGAAGCGCATCGTCTCGACGGCAGCGCAGGTGTTTCTGGATCAAGGGATAGCCGCAACGGGCATAGCCGATGTGATGGCCGCCGCGGGGCTCACCCAGGGCGGCTTCTATCGTCACTTCGACTCGAAGGAACAGTTGATCGCCGAGGCGAATAGCGCCGCGTTCGATGAGCTACTCACGATGTTCGAGACCAAAATGGCGGGCAAACCGCCACGCGAAGCGCTTGATACGATCGTGCGTCTCTACCTCCATCAGCGCCGCGGCAAGGATCCCGTGTTCCTTTGCCCCTTGGCCAATCTGGGCAGCGAATTGCAGCGTTGGAACGACGAGGTCAAGGCTGGCGCCATGGACGGATATCAGCGTCTCGTTCGACTTGTGGCCGCGCAAACGGAGCGCCTCGAGATTCGAGATCATCAACGCGTTGCCGACGCGATCGTATCCACGATCGTGGGCGCGGTGACGCTGTCCCAACTCGCACCTGATGCCACCAAGGCGAAGGCCATGCTCGCCAACGCGCAATTCGTGGTTGGCGTCCTCTTGCAGTCTCCGGAAGGATCACGGTGCGCCTGAGGAGAAGCCACATGCCGGTAGAATCGAGCCTTACGGAACCAACCTGCTGGCACGCGCCACGCTCGCCTCAACACAGTGACCACCACCCTCGACCAACTGCTCGCCGGACAATTAGCAGGTACGCAGCGCCTGAAGTTAGCCTGCGGACTGAGCGAATTTCCGCGTGAAATTTTCGATCTGGCGGACACGCTGGAAATCCTCGATCTCTCCGGCAACGCGCTCTCGTCGCTACCGGACGACTTGCCGCGCCTGCATAAACTGCGCATTCTCTTCTGCTCCGATAATCGGTTCACTGAGTTGCCCGAAGTCCTCGGTCGGTGCAAGCAGTTGAGCATGGTGGGCTTCAAGGCGAACCAGATCCGCACGGTGTCAGGCAAATCGCTGCCGCACGCGCTTCGTTGGCTCATCCTGACGGACAACGAAGTGGAGGCGCTTCCGCCTGAAATCGGCAACTGCACGCAACTCCAAAAACTGATGCTGGCGGGCAACCGCCTGCAGACGTTGCCGTCGCAGTTGGCTGCATGCTCCCGTCTTGAACTGACTCGGCTCGCGGCGAATCGGCTTACGGAACTGCCCGCGTGGTTGCTCGCGTTACCTCGACTCTCATGGCTCGCCTACGCGGGCAATCCGTTCACGGCGTCGCTGGAAGCCGCTGCACTGGACGAAACACCCATCGCGGAAATGCATTGGGAAGCGTTGGAACTGCATCATCAACTTGGCGAGGGCGCCTCGGGTGTCATCCATCGGGCAGCGCATCGGCATCCTAACGAAGACGATCGCCATGTTGCCGTGAAGCTGTTCAAAGGCGACGTTACAAGCGACGGCTTGCCGCACTCCGAGATGGCCGCCTGCATCAACGCAGGCTCCCATCCCAACCTGATTCGGGTGCTCGGCAAGTTGAAGGACCATCCTGAAGACAGCCACGGCCTGGTGATGGAGTTGGTCGATCCGGAATTCAGAAACCTGGCCGGGCCACCTAGCCTCGAGTCGTGCACGCGAGACGTTTATAGCGAAGGCACCCACTTCGATCTCGCCTCGGCGTTGCGCATCGCACACGGTATCGCTTTGGCCGCCGGTCATTTGCACGAGCAAGGCATCATGCACGGCGACCTGTACGCCCACAATATTCTGCATTGCGGAGAAGGACGGGCGTTGCTTGGAGACTTTGGCGCGGCATCCTTCTACGCACCGGATGATCAAGCGCTGGCCCCGTCGCTTCAGCGCATTGAAGTACGGGCCTTCGGTTGCCTGCTCGAAGAGTTGATCGCGCGATGCGATGAACTTCAGTCGGTATCAGCGTCCACTGCCCAGGCCACCTTGGCGCAACTCAGGGACGCCTGTATGAGCGAGGCGGTTGCGGGCCGGCCGTCATTCGATGAGATCGTGGATACGTTATCCACATTGAGGGGTACGCGGCAAGATCCTGGCGGTGTGTGACAACGCCGGCGAGCGTCGCCGCAATTCTCGTCAATTGCCGACACGAGGATCAGTTTTAGCGCGACGCAGCATTTTTTGATCGCCGCGGCGCGTCACGCTAACGACGCCGCCTCTATGCGTTTCGAAATGAGAAATAAAAAACCGACTCATTCGTCGCACGAATTAAACATATCCGGCCCCGATAAGGAACCGGATCATGTACGGTGATATACGCAGTAAAGGACGTGGCGCCCAAGCACCACGGATCGAAACGTCGGCAATCAGGGGCACGATGCAGCCCGCATTTCCTAGCCGCTAATCGCGCGCCACAATCTGATCATTGACGCGTGCCTCGCCTGTCACGAGACAGCTCGAGAGGAAGTTCTGGCCTTGCCCGCTGGACGCCGCGTCCGAGAAGCCCTTGTCCATCGCGCCCAGCCGGACCATCTCGGCCCCTCGTTCGCACGATATCGAGCCTTCTTCCCCGGCTTGTGCATGGGTCAGTGCGCGGCCCGCTGTCAAATACGCAAGGAGCATCAGTACAGCAATATTAAATACGCGTCTCATGAGTAGCCTCCTCTTGACGAGAAGACTAGCGCGAACCTTGCTCAGACGGTGTTAGGGCTTTCCCGATTAGGGCGAAGTCGGATGACCTGAGTCAATAAGGACGCCGCACTTTACCGAGTACGGGTTTTCCCTTCGTCAAAACTGTCACGACCCCATGTTGCATCGCAGTAAATGCGCCGCAGCAAATTCTCTGTTAGTACGGCCGATCATTCGCCGTGACAGCGTCCAGGCACTCGTGGTCGAGCGCGGCAGGCAACTCATCACGCAGGAATTCGACCCACGTGCGTATCTTCGCATCGACATACTGGCGCGACGGATATAACGCATAGACGTTCGTGTGCTGCGATGTGTACTCCGGAAGAATGCGCACCAGTTCGCCGCTCCGCAGGCCATTAGCCGCAGAGTAAAAAGGCAACAACCCAATGCCCATCCCCTCGCCCACCGCAACCGCCAGCGCCTCCGCGACATTGACGCAGAACTTCGCCCCGCCATGCGCGAACGTCTCCCGGCCGCGTGGCCCCTGAAACACCCACTCGTGCGCCGGAAAGATCGGCGTGACTGTTAGCAGACAGCTGTGCGCGGCAAGGTCCGCGGGCGTCCTCGGCACGCCGTTGCGTTCGAGGTACGCCGGCGACGCACAGGCAATGCTGAACGTGTTGCCAAGGCGCTGCGAGATCAGCCCCGAGTCGGGCAACTCCTCGGCAAGCACGAGCGCGACGTCATAGCCCTCGTCGAGCAGATCGGGCTCACGCTGTGCGAGCGTCAGCTCCACCTTTACATCCGGATAACGCTGCTGATAACGACCCACAGCGGGCACCACGCAATGCTGGCCAATACCCGTCATGGCGTGGACCTTCAGCTTGCCGGACGGACGTGCCTGAGCATCGCTCGCCTCGGCTTCGGCCTCATCGACACACGCGAGAATCTCTTCACAACGATGCAGATAGCGCTCGCCCGCTTCGGTGAGTGCGATGCGGCGCGTCGTACGGTTAAGCAAGCGCGTACGCAGACGCGCTTCGAGATCCGAGACCGCGCGTGACGCATAAGCGGTGGTGGTGTTGAGGTGCTGCGCAGCACCGGTGAAACTGCCCGCTTCGACGACGCGAACGAGCACGCGCATTTTTTGTAGCGTATCCATACGATCCTTCAAAAACCCGTTGGGATTGTTGCATGAATAACGCCTGCGATTTTCTCGAATCCGGTAAAGATGCGTTGCACTCCTTGAGTTTGTAAGGTGATCCATTCCTCCTGCTTGACTCACCACCCATAGCCAGGCTCTACTCAAATCCGGCTACGCATTAAAGCGTATAGCGCAGGCTGCCGCGCGCAGCAGTTTTCACGGATACCAGGAGGAAGCGATGCTTCCAACAGCACAGACGTACGAGACTTTGGCGGCAACCTTTGCATGGCAGATTCCCGAGCGATACAACATCGGCGTGGACGTGTGCGACAAATGGGCCAATGGCTCGGGCCGCCTTGCATTGATCTACGAGCAGCGCGACGGCAGCGCCACACGCTATAGCTTCGACGATCTCAAGGCCCGCTCCAACCAGTTCGCCAACGCGCTGCGCCGCAGTGGCGTCGTGCAAGGCGACCGCGTGGCGATCTTCCTGCCGCAATCGCCCGAAACCGCCATTGCGCATCTGGCGGCCTACAAGGCGGGCTGCATCGCGGTGCCCCTCTTCGCGCTGTTCGGCGTCGACGCGATTCAGTATCGGCTCGCGGACAGCGCCGCAGCGGCGCTCATCACCGATGCGGCAGGTCTGCAAAAACTCGCTGAAATCCGCCACACGCTGCCCGGACTAAAAGCGGTGTATTGCGTTGGCGGCGAACATGCCGCACACGCCGATCAGGACGCCGCGGCGAGCGACGTCCACGCCTTCTGGGACGCGCTCAATGCCGAGCCCGAGGCGTTCACGCCGGTCGACACTTCATCGGAAGATCCCGCCGTCATCATCTATACCTCGGGCACCACAGGCAAACCGAAAGGCGCGTTGCACGCGCAGCGCGTCCTGCTTGGGCACCTGCCCGGCGTGGAGCTGTCGCAAGCGTACTTTCCTGCGCACGCCAAGGTGATCTGGACCCCGGCAGACTGGGCGTGGATCGGCGGTCTCTTCGACGTCCTGCTGCCCGCGTGGCATCACGGAGTGACCGTACTCGCGCGCCGCTTCGACAAATTCGACGGCGAGGCGGCGTTCGACCTGATGTCTCGCCACGCGGTCACGCATACGTTCCTGCCGCCTACGGCCCTCAAAATGATGCGCACCGTGCCGCAGCCTGAGCGCTGGAAACTATCGTTGCACGCGGTGGCAAGCGGTGGCGAATCGCTCGGCGAAGAACTGATCGCATGGGGACGCGCCGCGCTCGGCGTGACCATCAACGAGTTCTATGGGCAGACCGAGTGCAACGTCGTGGTGTCGTCGTGTGCGTCGCTGTTCCCGCCGCAAATCGGCGCCATCGGCAAGGCGGTGCCGGGCCACGAGGTGGAGATTGTCGACGACGACGGTCAGCCCGTGGCGAACGGCGCGATCGGCAACATTGCGATTGCCAGCCCCGATCCCGTGATGTTTCTCGGCTACTGGCGCAATGAGGCCGCCACGCGCGACAAATTCCGCGGCCGCTATCTGCTCACCGGCGATCTGGGCCAACGCGATGACGATGGCTTCATTCGCTTTGTCGGGCGCAACGACGACGTGATTACCAGCGCTGGATATCGAATCGGGCCAGCCTCGATCGAGGACTGCCTGCTCCAGCATCCGGCGGTCTGCATGGCAGCGGTGGTCGGCGCACCGGATGCACAGCGCACCGAGATCGTACTGGCGTTTGTAGTGCTGAATGCCGGCTTCAACCCTGGCGACGATCTGGTACGCGAGATTCAGCAGCACGTGAAGACGCGCCTCGCCGCGCACGAGTATCCGCGCGAGATACGCTTCGTGGATAGCTTGCCGATGACGGCGACGGGCAAGGTGATGCGCAAGGAGCTGCGTGCGAGTCTCATTGCGCCTGCCTCATCCAGTGCCAATGCCAACGCCAATGTCAACGCCAACGCCGATGTCGAATGGAAAATCCGCACGGACCTGGCGGCGCTGTACCGCCTCGTCGCGCATTTCCGCATGACGGACATGATCGACACGCACATTACCGCGCGCTTGCCAGGCGCCACGCCGACGTTTCTGATCAACCGCTACGGTGTGCTGTTTCATGAAATGTGTGCGTCGGACCTGGTCAAGATCGACCACCTGGGTCGCGTCATCGACGAACGCGCCAAAACCGAGCCCGCGCGCTTTCGCGTCAATGCCGCCGGCTTCACGATCCACTCGGCCGTCCATTTGGCGCGCGAGGACCTACACTTCGTGGTCCATACGCATACGGCCGCCGGCATCGGCGTCGCCGCTCAAGAGCATGGCCTGCTGCCGATCAGCCAGCACGCGCTGAAGTTCTACGGCAAGCTCGGCTATCACGACTACGAAGGCATTGCGCTGGATCTCGCAGAACGCGAGCGCCTCGTGCGCGACCTCGGTCCGCATAAGGCGATGATCCTGCGCAACCATGGTCTGCTCGCCGGTGGCGAGAGTGCGGCCGCCGCGTTTCACGAGATTTATTTTCTCGAGCGCGCCTGCCAGGCGCAGATTGCGGCGCTCGCGGGCGGCGCGACGCTGCGGATTCCGCCAGCGTCAGTGTGCGAACTGACGGCTAGCCAGTTCAATCGCGACGACTCCGAGGGGATCACCGAGTTGGCGTGGCTGGCCGCGCTGCGTCTGATCGACAATACGGGTTCAGACTACCGACGCTAACGGCCTTGGCCGCAAACGGGCATAATTCCTGGTGCTGCGCGCCGTCGCAGCAATCAACGTGCTTAGCAGCAGGAGCTACGTGCTCAGGCTGCGAAGTCGCTCAACAAGCCTCGGCACAATCAACGGAACCCTCGAATTGCAAAGCCTACGTGCAGACGAAGCGCTGACCCACCCCGGATCCCTGCTTGCCCTCGACGGGCGCATCGTCGCGCCGTACGACCTTGAGCAGCGCGATACGGAGATCGGCGAGCACGTCGCACTCGCGAGCCAGCCCGGCATCCTCAACGCAGCGGCGCAGCCGTTCAA
This sequence comes from Paraburkholderia sp. EB58, assembly GCF_050436665.1. Classification (NCBI taxonomy): domain Bacteria; kingdom Pseudomonadati; phylum Pseudomonadota; class Betaproteobacteria; order Burkholderiales; family Burkholderiaceae; genus Paraburkholderia; species Paraburkholderia sp. EB58. The sequence goes on from NZ_JBNDMQ010000026.1 coordinate 74,477, forward strand.
ACTCGATTACTCGAAGATCGCCGCCGTCCATGTGATCAATGGCATGGGCGTGACGCTCGGCGATTCGATCATCGGCCTGACTGCATTAAATGCGATCCGGCACGCCCATCCGCAAGTGCGTTTCGTGGTCTACCGGCCTGAACTCTCACCGCCTTACGTCGAACAGATCTACGCTCTGGCCGCAGGTAAGGTCGCGGAAATACGTCGGTTGCCGTGGCCGCTCGCCGATATTCCGTCCGACGAAACGCGCATCGACATGGGCAACCACCTCTTCTGGCCGGGCTTCATGTCATTGCCGATGATCGACTTTTTCCTCGGTGCGCTCGGCGTGCCGCCCGAGAGCGTCCCGTCTGCGAACAAGGCTAATCGCTGGCTGCAGATGCTCGAGTTGCCACACTTGCCAGAGGCCTGGCGGGACCAGCCTTATGTGCTGTTTTGCCCGACGGCCAGCACGTCGATCCGCAGCATTCCGCAGCCGGTGCGCGCCACACTGGTGAGTCGCCTGATTGAACGCTTCGGTCTGCCTGTGCTCGGTTTTGGACCTATGGATCATCCGCATTACGTCGATGTGGCGGACATCTCTACAAGCACTGCGCACTTTCTTGCTTGGATCAGACACGCTCGCTACGTGCTGACCTCCGACACCGCGGCCGTGCATATCGCCGCCGGATTTGATGTTCCTACCACAGCATTTTTCACCACCATCGCGCCTGAACTGCGGGTGCGGGACTATCCGTATTGCCAGCCTGTCACGCTAGATCTACCCGAGTTACGCAACGTGCAGGCGAGCGATCGCGAGCAGGACGTGGCGCGCTTGAACGCGGCGTATGAGGCGGCCGTAAGCGGGGAACTGCCTTTTGCGCTGCAGCGCACAGCGTCGATTGAGGGGGCGGCAACGGAGTCGAGCCAGCCATGACCAGGGGTAGGCACGCCGGATGCTGGTTAGCGGTGGTACTGCAACCATCAATCGGAGGAGAACTCTCATGCCCTATATCCTTGGCTGGTTACTCGGTGTGCCGCTCATCGTCCTCGTCATCCTGTATCTGATCTTCCATTGACGTGACGCCCTAAGAAGCACAGTGCCTACTGGCGCCCGCGCGGCAATCTCGCGCGCGCGTCATGGCTTTCCGCCGTTGCGTTCTGCGAACGCAACGGCGGAAACTTGTTAGTGGCTCGATATTAGCCCTGCACGGTCCGGCGCGGTTGCGGACCGCGCAACTTCTCCGGTCGACTCTCTCGTCAAGCCGCGTTACCGCGGCACGACAACAACCGGCTGCGCGTACATCACATTGGCTGCGGGCATCGGCCCATAGTTGGTGGGAGCCGGCACGACAACTGTCGTGTACACCGGCAGTGGCTTCGGCACAGGCGGCGGCACAGCCACGGCGACAGGGACCGGCAAAACGACTGGAACCGTATAAGGCGGCGGTGGCGTGTAGTAATACGCGGGCCGCACAGGCGGACCGTAGTAATAGACCGGACGCGGCTCAGCCACTACGACGGCCGCAGGCGCATAGGCCACGACCACCCGCGAGAACGCGCTGGACGAACAGGCAAAACCAAATGCCGCCGCGGCGGATGCGCAGACAAAACGAATTTTCACGTGAACTCCCGGTGCAATGAACGAAGGTGGTCGCCTTCGCTTCTGAAGAAGCGAGACCGGATGATTCGGATTGCTGATGTACTGGATCCGATCGATCGGTCCGCTCGTGGCGGCGACCGACGAAAGATACGCAAAACGCCCACGCTCAAACAGCGATAACTTGTTTCATTCCATGTCGCGCGAACCGCATATACCGCTTTCACAGCACCCCTGCGTCCTGCACCGAACCGCGACATACGGTGACATGATTTCCAAATTGCCTTCCCCGCCAGAGTCGACAAGAATTCGGCCTGTCATTGAACGGATCGCGGCACAACGCTGACGACGCACGATGGCAAACTCCTCGGAGAACGAGATGAAGAAGATGTTGACGATTCTGGCGCTGTCCCTGGCTTGCACCGGCGCCTTTGCGCAAACCACGACGCAGCCCATGGGCGGCAACCCGCAGCGCATGGCACAGATGGCCCAGCAGTTGCAAACCCGCTTTGCCAGCGCGAATTCCACGCAAGACGGCAAGCTGACCCGGCAACAGGCGGCAGCCGGCATGCCGATGGTCGCGCGGTATTTCGACCAGATCGATACGGCGAAAGCCGGCTACGTGACCTTGCCGCAGATCGAAGCATTCATGCAGCAGCGCGCGGCAGCGCACTGAATGAGGCATTCATCAGAGGGATCGTAGGCGCGTCAGGCGTCCGGTGGATATGATCGCACTGTCCCCGAAAACCGCTATTCTGTTACCCGGATGCGCGCCTAAAGAGCCCACCACGGAGCCCACTACGGAGCCTACGCATGGATCGACCCGCGAAAATCATCGTGCTCGACGACGAGGCCGAATTGCGCAATATGTTGCAGCGCTTCCTCACCGGCCATGGCTTCGAAGTGCGCGTCGTCGAGGACAGCAAACGGCTCGATCGCTACCTGCAGCGCGAGCCGTACGATCTGCTGGTGCTCGATCTGATGATCGGCGAGGAGAACGGCCTTGAAATATGCAGCCGCCTGCGCGCAGAAGGGCAAACGCTTCCTATCCTGATGCTGACCGCCAAGGGCGACCCGCTAGACAAGGTGGTGGGGCTCGAAACAGGCGCCGACGATTACCTCGCCAAACCCTTCCTGCCGCGCGAACTGGTGGCGCGAATCCGCGCATTGCTGCGGCGCCAGAAAATCGCCTCTGGCGATCCGACGGTCGTCTCGCAGAGCGTGCGCTTCGGCGATTTCAGCCTCGACATCGCCAGGCAATCGCTCTCGCGCAAGGGCGAGCCACTCGACATTCACTCCGCGCAGATGCTGCTGCTGGTTGCGCTTGCGTCGTCGCCAAACCGGCCCGTCAGCCGCGACAACCTGATTGCGCGCGCGCGTGGCCGCGACCACGATGCGCTCGATCGCAGCATCGACGTGCAGGTATTGCGCTTGCGCCAGATCGTCGAGGAAGATCCGTCCAAGCCACGCTTCATCAAGACTGTCTGGGGCGTTGGCTACATGCTGATCGCCGACGTCGAATCATGAGCGTGGCCTTGAGGCGCCTCGGATTGCCCAGAACCCTGCTCGCGCGCAACATCGCACTTTTGATCGTACTGGTCATGCTGTCGCAGGTCTGTTCACTCGCCGTGTTGCTGCACTACGTGCAAAAACCGCGCGTCGAGCGCACGGCCGCTGTGTTCGCCAACTACGTCATCACGCTCGATGGGCTGTTCGAAGCCGCCCCCGACAGTGCGCGCGATGCGCTGGTAGCGCGTCTCAACCACGGCGCACAGCCGCCGGGCGCGGACGAGCTTGAGACGACGTCGAGCCTGCCGCATTTCTACATCACCTATCAGCGCGAGGTGTTTCTGGACGCCCTGCGCCAACATCTGCCTGCCGATATGCTGGTGCGCTGGCAAACCCTGGGGGGGCAGCGTCTGTGGATCCGGATTCATGCGCATGACCTGCCCTACTGGATCGCGCTGCCAATTCCTGAGGATGCCCGTGGCGCAGGTCTCGACGCGGCCATCTTCCTCTCGCTCGGCCTCGCCGCAGCGGCCGCGCTCACCGGCTATCTGATCCAGCGGCACCTGAACCGGCCGCTGCAAAATCTGGCGCATGCGGCGCGGCGCGTAAGTTCGGGTGAGGCACCGCCGCCGCTACCGACCGACGGCCCCACAGAAATCGCCGAGGTGAGTAGCGCCTTCAATCAGATGACGCAAGCGTTGCAGCAGGCCGAAGCGACGCGCGCGGTGATGTTGGCCGGCATCTCGCACGACATCCGCACGCCGCTCACCAAACTGCGGCTGGCGATGGCCATGGCGATTACCGACAACGGCGACGACAGCTTTGTGGTGGCCGCCGAAGCGTACCTCGACCAGATCGAAACCATCCTCCAGCAATTCATGGACTATGCCGGCAGTGGCGAGCGCGAGACGCCCCAACCCGGCGACCTCAATGCGCTAGTCAGCCGGCTCGCCGCAGATTTTGCGGGGCTGGGTCACGAATTCGAGCTCTCGCTGGGTTCAGTTCCGGCATTTCCGTTTCGTCCTATCACCATGATGCGGCTCTTGATGAACCTGATGCAGAACGCCGTAGTTTACGGCCGCGTGGGCCTAGCCGTGCGCACATGGGTGCAGAGCGGCAACGCTTACGTCGCGGTCGGCGATCGCGGCGAAGGGCTCGCGCCGCACGAACTCGAAGCCTTGAAGGCACCGTTTCAGCGCGGCCGCAACGCACGGTCCCGGGCGGGTGGAACAGGACTCGGGCTCGCTATCGTCGAACGTATCGCGCGATTGCACGGTGGTTCGTTGCAGTTTCATGCACGTGAAGGAGGCGGGCTCGAGGTTTGGGTGGTGTTGCCACTCGTCGCGGAAGTGTCAGGCCGTTAAACAGCACCAGGTCACAACGTATCGCATGATTGCATGCATGCGTCTTGCTTGGGATTTTCAGCCTCGTACAATGAGTACCGGCACGCGGTGTCACGCGGAGCGGATGCAGTGCTTCAAGCGACACGGCACTCGAAAGATGACCCCCTTCGAGGAGCACATCATGGCGAACACCGAGTATTTGTTATCGCATCAGGACCTCGTCAAGGCCGTGATCATTCATCAGGACATTCATGAGGGATTCTGGCGCCTGAATATCAACTTCAACGTTGCCGCGACACACGGCAAGGACGCGCCGGACCCGTGCGTAGCGGTGACGATTCAAGGCATCGGCATCATGAAAGCGGATCCCAGCGACGAGATGGCGGTGAACGCGGCGCTCCTCAACCCGGGAAAAATCAAACCGATGGCCGGGAAGACGCCCGACGCACCCAGCGGCATGCAGTTTTGCCGCGATGTGTACCGCAACGTCGCGGTTCGTCTCGATGACGCGGCGAGGCCGGCCACCGCCTCGACCGCGGTCGACCTGCGCACACAACACAAATAAATGTCTGAGGCGGTCGTTTTCAGGCCGCCCGCTAGGTACGCCGCGCGGCCCGCATCATCGCCACGTAGAGCACAGCGCCCGCCACTGCACCGATCAGCCAGCCAAAGTTGTTGTCCGGCAAGACGTGCAGCAGTTGCGTGCAGAGCTCCCAGCCCACCGAGATGACTCCGGAAATGACGAGCGCGGAAATACCCACCTTGTTCCAGCCGCCGTCGTAATAGAAGCGCCCTTGCGGCGACATGCTGTACAGCTGGGCCGTTTCGACCTGCTGCTTCTTGATGAGGTAAAAGTCCGCCATCATCACGCCATACAGCGGCGCGAGCACCGAACCGAACACGCTGACGAAGATCGTAATCGCCTTCGGGCTATCGACGAAAATCCACGGACACACGAGCACCGCGAGAATGGAGGCCACGAGACCACCCTTCTTGAAGTCGATATGCTTGGGAAACAGGTTCGCGATGTCGTAAGCGGGCGACACGAAATTGGCCACGATATTGATGCCCATGGTCGCCACGATGAAGGTCAGGCTGCCGATCACCACGGCCACCTTGTTCTGGATGTGGGCGACGATCGACACCGGGTCCATGATCATCGAGCCGAACACGGTGGCGCTCCCCGAGGTCACGATCACCGTGATGATGGCGAAGACGATGAAATTGACTGGCAGTCCGAGGAAATTGCCCACCTTCATCTGACGCTCGCTTTTGGCAAAGCGCGAGAAATCGCCGAAGTTGAGCAGCAGCGCGGCGAAGTAGCTCACCACCAGCAGCGTGGCGTTGCCCATGCTGGCGAATTGCTCGCTGCCGGACAGCACCTTGCCGCCAAGCGTCAGGCTCAGACTGCCTAAGCCCGCCTGCGAGAGGATCCAGGCCATCAGCGCGAACATCACCACGTACACGGCTGGCCCGCAGAAATCGATGAATTTGCGGATCGTCTCCATGCCGCGCTGGAAGATGATCAACTGGAATACCCACATGAACAGGAAGCTAACCCACCCGAGTCCATCGAGCCGCAAAAAGCTGAAGTCGTGCAGCGCCGTGGCCGCCGGGAAGAACAGGATGACGAGCGTCGCCACCGCTTTCGACGCAAAGTAGGTCTGCACACCGTACCAGACAATGCCAACCACGCCACGGATCACGGCCGCGAGGTTCGCGCCCATCACGCCCATACTGACGCGGGCCATCACCGGAAACGGAATGCCGTGCACGAAGCTGGGTTTGCCGACCAGGTTCATCAGCACGTAGACGATCAGGATGCCTATGGTCAGCGCAATCAGCACCTGCCAGCCGGAAATGCCGAGCAGGAACAGGCTCGCCGCAAACGTGTACCCGCCGACGCTGTGCACGTCCGACATCCACATGGCGAAGATGCAATAGCCGGTCCAGGTGCGCTTGTTGAGCGGAACCGGCGCAAGGTCGTGGTTATACAGACGTTCGTCGGTCTGTGGGACATGCCCACCCGCATCGCGCGGGGCGCCACCATCGATAAGCGGTGAGGTCGACATGTCTCCCCCTCTTGCTGTGCCTGACGAGTGGTCCCGGCGCTATCCGCTGCCGGGCTGTGGATGGGTCGCGTGCCAACCGGCCTGCCGCTCGCCATTGCAACAATATAGATGGTTCCACGAAAAAAAAGACTGCGCCGAAATAATCGACCAGCGCCAATGCCCGCAAAGTGCAAACTGTGGGATAGACGGCCGGTTCGATGCTTAGGCGTGCTAGTAGAGCGCGGCGCGCTCTTTTTTGCTCTCTACTGCAGATGCTGACCGCCGTTGATGGCGATGTTTGCGCCGGTGACGAAGGCCGCCTCCCGCGAGCACAGATAGAGCACGAGTGCCGCTACTTCGTCGGGTTGCCCGAGCCGCCCAATCGGGATTTGCGGAATAATTTTGCTGTCGAGTACGTCTTGCGGCACGGCCATGACCATTTTGGTGGCGATGAAACCAGGCGATACGGTATTGACCGTCACGCCCTTTTTAGCCACTTCGAGCGCCAGCGACTTCGTAAATCCATGCATGCCGGCCTTGGCGGCAGCATAGTTGGTCTGGCCGAAGCCGCCCTTGGAGCCGATGATGGAGGCGATGTTGATAATGCGCCCCCACCCGCGCTCCACCATGCCGTCGCAAAGCGGCTTCGTCATGTTGAAGAGCGAATCGAGGTTGGTACGCAGCACCGCGTCCCAATTGACCTTGTCGAGCTTTTTGAAGCTGGCGTCGCGCGTGATGCCGGCGTTGTTGACGAGAATGTCGACATTGCCCACATCGGCCTGAAGCCGCTGCGCGCCCTCCTGACACGAGCCATAATCGGCGACGTCCACCTCGAAGGCGTGGAAGCGGCGCCCCGCCGCTTCCATCCGCTCCAGCCAGGCGCGCGCACCGGTGTTGGCGGGCGAGTAGGTGACAGCCGTCGTATAACCCGCGTCGTGCAACTTGACGGCAATGGCTTCGCCGATCCCGCCCATTCCACCGGTGACTAATGCGATCTGGTTTGTCATGGCGACTGCCTCGCGTGAGAGGATCCTGATCCGGTCACCGCGCGTTCAGCCTGGCCGGCCGCTCACCCGGTCGTTGCACCCGATGCTTTCGGTGTGTGCGAGAGCACCGCTTCGAAGCCGCCTTCGGCCATGTTGACGGCCTGCCGAACCGACTTGTTGACACTGTCGTAGAGCGCGCTGCTCGAGTCGATCAGCTTCTTAAGCGCAACAACGGCTGCTTCGGAGCCGGCTGGCGCCTGCTTCGATACGTCCTCGAAGAGCGCCTGCACCCGGCGATTGTGCGCTTCGTACTGCGCCCCTGCAATCGCTGCGAAACCCGTGTGCGTGCTGAGGGCGATCTCGTACAGACCGCGGTAGTACGACTGTGCCCGTTCGGCGAGCGCGCCATTGCGGCCGGCTTGCTGCGCGACGAACGCTTGCGGGTCGCTCGCGGATAGCAGCGTGTGCGTGTCGGCGATCGCTGACCTGGCCGTTTGCAGATTCAACTCCGTCAGCTTTTGAAAACCCGCAAAGGCCAAATTGGCCACGCTGTAAAACGCTTCGAGGTTGGCCTTTTGAGCCGCGGCAAGCTGCTCCGGAAACCACTCGTTCATCGTAACTCTCCTGAAATCGATTCGCCGTTACGCTCCCTGGATTGGCGAGGCACGCACGAGTCATGGAATGGCTAGGAGGGGACGACGAGCGTGTTGCAGCACGCTGGCATCGCAATGTCTCGTTCGTCCCCGCGATATTGTCTTGTTTTAAATAAGCATAACAAACTAACTCTACGATCTCTCAGGTTTTATAACAGCACGTGCGTTCACTTTATCGTCCTATGGAATCCTCGGCTGAGCGGTGCGGACCACATTGCGTTGCAAGGACGTTCGTTCAGTGAATCCGCCCGGCGGCCTTCAGGAACGAATGACCTTCGTGGGTCAATCGCGGCAGCGCCTGACCCGACGAAGCATGTTCAAGGCTGACGAGTCGGCGTGACAGCAGCACGTCGAGATCGGCCCGGTCTACCTCCAGTTGCTCCGTAGCGTCCTTGACCAGCATCAGCGTGGCGAATTCGTGAGGGCTCAGCATCTTCGTCTCCCAAGTTTTTAGGTGCTGCGTCGACGGGATCCTGACGGCCTACCGTCGCGTCCCGAACCTGACTCGTTGAACGGATACCGCAAATATGACTCTTCCCCGACTCGACACGCACAGCGCATCGAGAGAAGTCATCTTAATTCGGGACAGCGCAAATGATCAATATGTGGGAAAAATCTTTTTGAGATGAATTCCGTCTGATGATTCGGACGTGCGGCAACCGCGCAATATGCGCTCGCCCCGTGCAGACAGGCGTTTGAACGTGGTCGGGTAGGACGGCTGAGACGCCGTTAGACAAGGCGCTGCCAGGGTAAACAGGTGCGGCAGACGCTCGAGTGCGCTCTCGCCGCAGAGAAGAGTGCTCGACGCCGCTGGTGGAAAACGTTTTCAGTTTTACACGCAGACGTTGGGCGTGCCGCAGAGATCGGCAGTTGGTCAGGGAAATGCGTCCATGCCCGACGAGCACATCGTTCGGCGTCGGTCACACCGGAGACTGCCCGCCACGCCGCCTACGGTGGAGGCGGCGCGACACCAGGTTGCCGCTTGTGGCCGCACCGGTTTAGCGGAACGAATATCCGCCGAACCGGAAGCTTGTCCCGGGCATGGAAGCACCCTGAAAATATACCTGTAGCACGGATGGACGGGCTTCTTAAATGCTCACCGCCAGCTGCTGCCCTCGGAACAATCTTCTTGTAAAATGATATTTACTTGAAGACTCTTCCGAGCTCACGATGACAACCCGAAACCGTCCACTGGACAACCAGGATCGAAAGATCATGCGGGAGCTGCAGAAGAACGCACGGCTCTCGAATGCAGAGCTTGCGGAGCTGGTCGGCATGTCGACCACCGCGTGCTGGAATCGCACCCGTCAACTCGAGACCGAAGGCTACATTCGAGGGTACGTAGCGTTGCTCGATCAGCAGAAGCTGGGCTTCGCTGACGTGGTGATCCTCGAGGTGACACTGGACCGTCACGACGAGGACGCGCTCGCGCGCTTCGGTGCCGAATTGGCCACGCTGTCCGAAGTGCTCGAGGCGTATCTGGTTTCGGGCGAATACGACTATCTGGTGAAGGTAGCGGTAGACGGAACCGCCGGATACGAGCGTTTTCTGCGCGAGAAACTGTATCGGATCTCCGGCATCCGTCACAGCCGATCGATGTTCGCATTGCGCTGCATGAAGAGCATTCCGTCAGTGCAAATCTAAGCATGCGTTTCGAACGCATTGGTTTATGTCTCGCACTCCGTAATATCTTCGTGCACCGAATTGTCTGATAGATCGCGGCCGCATGTGATGTAACGGCCGGGTTAGGTCGCACGTGACGGGAACACGTAACATCTTCTGCATACCGAACTGCACGCTCCGCGCAATGCTTCGCTTTCGAGTGAGCTTGGACATGCGCGAAAGCGGCTACTGTACAGCATGCCATTCGCCGCCAGTTCGGGCACAAAGCGGCGGGGGTGCGCCCTGCTACTTCCCGCCTCCCTGCGCAGCACCCGCGCGCGCATGTTCCATCGCCTCAAGCAAGGTGGCGTGATCACCGATATGGTTTGCCAGCAACAGGATTAACTGCGCGTTAGCCAACTGGCTCTGCGCATCGTCAAAGTCGCGATGCATATCGATCAGTGCTTCGTAGAAATCGTCGGGACGTGCGAGATTCGGCTGCGTGTTGAGTGTCATCGTTATCTCCTGTTCGATGCGACGCCGCGTTCACGCCGCGCCAGCCACGCATAACGCGCGCTTCAATGCCTGCTCAACGCTGCTGGCGTCAACGCGACGCCAACGCGCACAAACGTGCTGATCGGGGCGAATCAGATAGAAAGTACTAGGCGCAGCGTCGTAGCGTGTCCTCGCCAGGCCCTCCGTGTCGTGCAAAACCGTCGCGTGGGACATCGCAACATCGAGAGCAAACGTCATCTCCGCGTCGTCCGCACTCGCCAGCACGACAAGCTTCAAAGCAACCGGTCCGCGCTGCAGCGCGTGAAGCGCTTCACGCGTCGCCATATCGACACCATCATTGCCGCAGAACAGCACGCCCGTGAACTGCTGGCCAAGCTGTTGCAGCAGCCAGGCCGGTTGTCCACCAACCTGAAGCGGCGCATCGCAACACGGCGCGCCGGGCACCATCTGACCAGCGAAGCTATCGCTGTCAGCAGTATTAAGCGCCGAATCGCGCAACACCGCAGGCACCGACAGTCGCCCGCTATTCACCAGCTGCCGCGCGAACGCGTGATCCCGTGCGAGCTTAAGCACGGCATCGCGAAACAACCGGCTAACAGCACTTTTGGGTGTGATGAAATCGGTGGAGCGAGTGGAGTTACGGATATTTTCGTCGGCGGCATACTCGCGCTCGCTTGCGTACGTGTCGAGCAAGGCATCCGACGCGCGCCCCGCCAGCACCATCGCCAGCTTCCACGCGAGGTTCTCCGCGTCCTGCACACCGCTGTTCGCCCCGCGCGCGCCGAACGGCGAGACGCCGTGCGCCGAGTCGCCGGCGAACAGCACATTGCCGTGACGAAAGCGGTCCATCCGCAAACACGAGAATGTATAGACGCTCACCCACTCCAGCTCGAACTTCGCATCAGGGCCGAGCAACGCACGTACACGCGGAATCACGCGTTCTGGCGTTTTTTCGAGCACGGGGTCCGCATCCCAGCCAAGCTGGAAATCGATGCGCCACACATTGTCCGGCTGGCGATGCAACAGCACCGACTGATTCGGATGAAACGGCGGATCGAACCAGAACCAGCGCTCGATGGGAAAGTCCGCTTCCATCTTGACGTCGGCGATCAGGAAGCGGTCATTGAACGTGCGGCCGTGGGTGTCGAGCCCCATCAGTTTGCGAATCGGACTGTGCGAGCCGTCCGCCGCCACCACATAACGGCCGCACAGCGAATATTCCCCGTCAGGCGTTTCGACCGAAAGCGCGACGTTGGCGTCCTCGCTGCCGGGTGTGCCATCCTGCTGCAAACCCACCACCTTGCTCTTCCAGCGAATCTCGAGATTCGGCAGTTCGCGCGCTCGCTCCAGCAGATAGCCTTCCACGTAGTACTGCTGAAGATTGATGAAAGCAGGCCGGTTGTGACCGCTCTCCGTTAGCAGATTGAACATGTAGACCAGTTCATCTTTCAGGAACACCTTGCCGACGTTCCACCTAATGCCCTTATCCACCATCCGCTGACCGCAGCCGAGCCGATCGAAAATATCGAGCGAGCGCTTCGAAAAGCAGATCGCCCGCGATCCGGTCGACAGGCAACAGTCGTCGTCGACCAGCACGACCGGCACGCCCTGCTGCGCGAGGTCGATTGCAGTGGCGAGGCCCACCGGACCCGCACCGACCACGATCACCGGATACGCCGTCGCCTGCGTACCGCCCTGCTGCTCGCGGCACGGCTGGTAATCGAACGACAGCGTCTGGTAGTCGATACTCATCCTTTGTCTCCGTCCTTCTGCAGGCTTTGCCCGCCATGCGTTCTTGTCAGGCCTGCAGCGCGTCCCACATTTCCTTGTCGCGCTGCGCCGTCCAGATACGCGGATGCGTGATGCCGCTCGCCTCGTCGAAAGCACGCGAAACGTCGAACGGCAGGCAATGTTCGTAGATAAAGACGTGGCCGAACTTCGGGTCCATTGCCTTGCGCGTATGCGCCATGGCCGCCTTCAGATCGAGCTTCTGCTCGACGGCTTCGCGGCCCTGCTGCAGCAGCGTTGTCACGAAGTCTTTGGTGTAATCGAGGCCCTTGTTGACGTCTTCGGGCGTGGTCAGCCCCGGACCGCGGCCCGGCACCAGCTTGTCCGCGTTCAGCGCGCGCAGCGCTTCGAGCGTGGCCGGCCATTGCTCGAGCTGCGCGTCGCCGCAATAGCAGGCGGCGTCGTATTCGACGAGGTCGCCTGAGAACAACACCTTTTGCGACGGCAGCCAGACGATCGTGTCGCCCTTCGTATGACCCGCGCCCAGATGCGCGATCCGCACTTCCAGCTTGCCGAGAAACAGCGTGATTTCCTTGTCGAACACGAGCGTGGGCCAAGTCAGACCCGGAACCGTCTCGACACCGGCAAACAAGCGCGGGAAACGTTCGATCTCCGACTTCATGTCCTGCTCGCCGCGCTCGACAATCATTTCGTAGGTGCCGCGGCTCGCGATCACCTGCTGCGCGCCTTCAGCGAAATACGCGGAGGCGCCGAGCACGCGCACCGCGTGGTAATGCGAGAGCACGACATATTTGATGGGCTTGTCCGTGACGCTGCGGATCTTCGCGATCAGGTCCTGCGCCATGGCCGGCGTGGCGGTGGTATCGACGATCAGCACGCCGTCGTCGCCGACGATCACCCCCGAATTCGGATCGCCTTCCGTGGTGTAGGCGTAGGCGTTCTCGGAGAGTCGCGTCCACGTGACTTTCTTTTCTTCCAGATCGGCCTGGGATGCGAATGCTTTTGCCATGCTTGTCTCCCTCAAAAGTTGGACGTGAGGCGAGACGGCCGGCGTGGGCGCCATTCAGGACGGGCGCGCAGGAGGACGGTATTAGAGGATTGTCTCGCCCCGTTTTGACTCTGTAGCTGCGCTGGTGTGTCGGGGTGAAGGCATCTTATGGCTACACCAGATTTTCTGTCCAGCGAAATGCTGGAATCGAAACGATGTGCCACGAGCTGTAATCGTTTTGAGCGAAAAACCGACTTTTCTAATCGTTTTGGCAGCCGATTAATCGAAATGAGTGAGCCGGCCGGACTTTCGGCGCATGAGGTCGCCCCTTTTCGGCGTTTTCCGACAGGCAAAGTCACTAACTAAGACGACTCCCCCGCCGCCGGCTCCGGTTCATGCGAAAGCCGCGCCTTCGCATGCCGCATCTTCTCCAGCGTCTTGGGCCCAAGCTTGAGCGCCACACCAATGGCAAGCGCATCCATGATGCACAGATGCACTAGCCGCGAGACGCCCGGCGTGTTCGGATCGATCGCGCTCGGCACGCGCAGCAGCAGCGGAATATCGACGAGCCATGCGAGCCGCGAGCCAACATTGGTCAACGCAATCGTGGTCGCGCCGCGCTCCTTGGCGATCTGGATGCTTTCGTTCACCTCGACGCTGCGTCCCGAGTGCGAAACCGCAAACGCGACATCGCCTGGCTCGAGCAACCCAGCGTAAAGCCGCTGCAAATGACCATCGGTGAACGCGCTCGCGGCGATGTCGAGCCGCAGGAAACGCAACGCCGCGTCCTGGGCCACCAGTCCCGAGCCCGAACCCACGCCGAAGAAATACACGCGGCGCGCGCCGGCCAACGCGGCAATCGCCGTCTCCACGACCACCGGATCGAGCGCTCCGCGCGCATGCGTGATCCCTTCGACGGCGGCTTCGCCCACCTTGTCGAGCAGGGTCTGGATATCGTCATCCCGCGCGACGGCCGTCGATGCATACGGCAAGCCCCCCGCCACGCTCTGCGCCAGTTGCATCTTGAAGTCACGCAAACCATTCGCACCGACTGCGCGACAAAAGCGCGTCACCGAAGGCTCGGACACCTCCGCGCGCTGAGCGAGCTCGGTGATGCTCGCGCGCATCGCAAAGTCGACGTCGCTCAGCACCATGTCGGCGACCTTGCGCTCAGCCGGACGTAGCTGGGTCAATGCGCCGCGAATGTGGGGAATCAGGTTGGGAGCGGACACCCGTGTGTTCCTTATGGGTTCAAGGTCTGGAATCCGCGTTTTGGTTCTTTTGGAGAACGGCGGCCACACGCGGTTTCAGGCAAGCCTGCGTCCACTCTCCGTATCGAACAGATGAATATGCCCGGCCGGCAAGCGGAGCGCCACGCGCTGGCCAGGCTCGATCGTCGAGCGCTGGCGCGTCGTCACGCACCACGTGCTGCCGCCTATTTTCCCGTACAAATGCGTCTCGGCGCCAGTCGGCTCAACCACTTCGACTTCCATCGACACGCCATCCAGCGGCGCCGGCGTTTCGATATGCTCGGGCCGAATGCCAAGTGTGACCTTCGCGCCGGTTTTCGCGGAAGCCGGCGTCTGCGGCAGGGCCACCTCGGTGCCGTCAGCCAGTTTCAGCGCGAGACCGCCCGCGCCGCTCACCAGTACGCCTTCGGCAAAATTCATCGAGGGCGAGCCGAGAAAACTGGCAACAAACAGATTCGCCGGGCGATCGTACAGATCCAACGGCCGGCCAATCTGCTCGATACGGCCTGCGTTCATCACGACGATGCGGTCAGCCATCGTCATCGCTTCAATCTGATCGTGCGTGACGTAGATCACCGTATTCTTCAGACGTTGATGCAGCGCCTTGATCTCGGTGCGCATCTGTACGCGCAGCTTCGCATCGAGATTCGACAACGGTTCGTCGAACAGGAACAGCGACGGTTCGCGCACCACCGCGCGGCCCATTGCCACGCGTTGGCGCTGGCCGCCGGACAGCGCGCGCGGCAAGCGGTCGAGGTAGCTACCCAGGTTGAGCATCTTCGCCGCGGCTTCGATGCGCGGCTTGAAACTGCTGGACGACTCCTTGCGGATACGCGGTCCGAACGCGATGTTTTCGTAGACCGAAAGATGCGGATACAGCGCGTAACTCTGGAACACCATCGAGATGTTGCGCTGCTGCGGCGCGAGGCTATTGGCGCGCGTACCTCCAATCATCAGATCGCCGCCGCTGATCTCTTCGAGACCGGCCACCATCCGCATCAGCGTGCTCTTGCCGCAACCCGACGGCCCGACCAGCACGACGAATTCGCCGTCGTCGATGTCCAGATCGATGCCATGCACCACCTGGGTGTCGCCGTAACGCTTGAAAATGCCGCTCAGTTGCACTGCTGCCATGCTGTCCTCATCGTCGTCCGGTGCCACCGCGAGGCGGGCGCACCACGTTCACTGGTTCAAAGTGTCTCGAGCGTCAATTCCTCGGCCATCAGCCGGTTGCCCGCCATCAGGCCGCCGTCGACCGGCAGGGCCACACCGGTAATCACGCGCGCCATCGGCGAGGCGAGAAACTGCACGGCATCGGCGATGTCATCCGGCGTCGCGAAGTCGCGCAGCGGATAGTATTTCTTCAGGTTCTCGAAGACCTGCGGATTCTTGTCGACCCGCGCCTGCCACGCCTTCGTCTTCACGGTGCCGGGACACACGATGTTGGCGCGGATGCCGTATTTGCCCAGTTCCAGCGCCAGCGCCTTGGTGTAGCTGATCAGACCGGCCTTGGCCGCACTGTAAGCCGGGTGGCCGAGCGAAGCCATACCGTTCACCGAGCCGATCAGCACCAGCACGCCCTGCTGGCGCTCGACCATCGATGCGCGCACGGCTTCCACCGTGTAATACGTGCCGTTCAGGTTCAGGTTGACGTCGTGCTGCCAGCTTGCAACGTCGGTCGCGGCAAGCGTCGCCGCCTTGGCGCCGCCCGCGTTGGCGACCAGCACGTCGACTGGCCCGCGCAGCTTGACCGCCTGCGCAACCGCTTGCTGAACCGCCGCGGCGTCCGCCAGATCGGCCACGACCGGCGTGACACGATCCGCGCCCAGCCCGGCGGCGAGCGCCTCGAGCGCCGCCGCGTCGACGTCGAGCGCGAGCACGGTGTCGCCCAACTCGACGAAACGCCGGCACAGCGCGCTACCGATCCCGCCACAGGCGCCGGTGACCAAAACCACTCGATTCATGTCTGTCCTCACCTTTACTTGCCAGTGCCGCTTGCCAGACCGCTTTCCAGTACCGTTGCCGCCGGCGGACCGGATTACGGAGTCACCGCTTACCTGCCAACCGGCGCCGGAACTAGCCGTCACCCGCTCTTAGGCTCCTGTACACAGCCTTCAGCCGCTGTAAATTTCCAACACAAACCAATTATTCCGCATACTGGGAGCGTTCTGGCGAACGTGCCGCCCGCCTCTGCACCGCACAAAATACGCCTTCTTTACAGCATCTTATGCAAAAAAGGCTTGGAGAAAAAATATCGTAGACCCTACGTGACAACATTTTTTAACTCCTGTAGGATTTTTTCAAACAATTTGACAACCCAGCAGCCGGCGACGGCAGCAGACCACCCCAGGAGAGAGAAATGTCGTTGCAAGCCCGTGCTTCCTTCGCGCTCGGCAAAATTGCCGTAGCGCTTGCGTGTGCAGGTATGGCCGTGGCGGCGCACGCCGACACGGTCCGCGTCACCGTCGCCCACTACAGCGATGCGACCGCACCGTACTTCCAGCAAGTGGCCCAGGAATTCGAAAAGGCCAACCCCGGCACGACCATCAAGATCGAGGACGTCAGCTGGGACACGCTGCAACAGAAGCTGCAAACGGACATTACGGGTGGCGCCAACGCCGACCTGGCGATTGTCGGCACGCGCTGGCTGCTCGATTTCGTGAAGGACGACGTGGCTGAGCCGCTCGACGGCTACATGGACGCAAGTTTCAAGAGCCGCTTCATCGGCCCGTTCCTCGCCCCGGGCGAGATCAACGGCAAGGTCTACGGTCTGCCGATCGCCGCTTCGGCTCGTGCGCTGTACTACAACAAGGATATGTTGGCGAAGGTTGGCTACCCGAACGGCCCGAAGACCTGGAATGACGTGATCGATGCGTCGAAGAAACTGAAGGCGCAAGGCATTGCCGGCTTCGGTCTGCAAGGCAAGGAAATCGAAACGGACGTCTACTTTTACTACGCCCTGTGGAGCTACGGCGGCGACGTGGTGGGCAAGGACGGCAAGGCCGCGTTCAACTCGCCGGCTGGCGTGAAGGCCGCGACGATGTACAAGACAATGATCGACGAAGGCCTGACGGAACCGGGCGTGACCGGCTACAGCCGCGAGGACGTGCAGAATCTGTTCAAGCAAGGCCGTGTTGCAATGGATATCTCAGCACCGTTCCTCGCCAAGCAGATCGCGAAGGAAGCGCCGAACCTGAAGTACGGCATCGCTCCGATCCCGATGGGCACGAAGAACGCCACGTATGCAGTGACCGACTCGATCGTGATGTTCAAGAACTCGAAGGTGAAGAAGGAAGCCTGGAAGTTCCTCGACTATCTGTTCACGAAGGAACCGCGCGTGAAGTTCACCAGCACGGAAGGTTTCCTGCCGACCACCAAGGCCGAAGCGACCGACCCGGCGTTCGACAATCCTGATACAAAGGCATTCATCGCGCTGCTGCCGAGCGCGAAGTTCGCCCCGACCATCACGGGTTGGGAAGACACCGCGAAGGCCGTATCGGATGCAATGCAGTCGATCTACCTCGGCAAGGCCCAGCCGGCAGCAGCCCTCAACGCGGCTGCCGCGAAGGCTAACGAGTCGCTCGGCAAGTAACGCCGAGGCAATGCTGAGTGGGTGTAGTACCGCGTTAATGTAGACCGGCGCGCGCTGCTGCTGACAGGTGGCGCGCGCCGCGTTGTACCCGGCCCATCCCGTTGCGCCAGGCCAGAGGCCAGGCGCGACTTACGATCGAGCACGCATGAGCCGTCCTGCTTCCCCGCGCCTGTCGGCGCCCTGGTTGCTGATTGCGCCGAGCCTGATACTCGCGCTGTTTATCATCAGCTATCCGATTTTCAACATCGTGTATCAATCGCTGCACGATGTGTCGCGCTTTGGCGCGATTCGCGACTTCACCGGTCTGAAGAATTTCTATACCGTCTTCGCAGACCCGGAGTTTCTCGGCGCGCTAAGGCGGACCATCTACTGGACGTTCTTTGTGGTGGGCGGCACCGTGTTGATCTCGGTGCCGGTTGCTCTCGTCCTCAATCAGGACTTCTATGGACGCGGTGTGGCGCGCACCATCGTCATGTTGCCGTGGTCCGTCTCGCTGACCATGACCGCCGTGGTGTGGCGCTGGGCCTTCAATGACGACTACGGCATGGTCAACGTCACGCTGCATCGGCTGGGGCTGATCAACGGGCCCATCCATTGGCTAGCCACGCCGGAACTCGCGTTTCCGGTGGAGATCGGCGTCGGGATTCTGGTGTCGATTCCATTCACGGTGACGATTCTGCTAGGCGGCCTGTCGTCCGTACCGGGTGATATCTACGAAGCCGCGCGTATCGACGGCGCGAGCGCATGGCAGCAGTTCCGCAAGCTGACGCTGCCGCTGCTCAGGCCGTTCGTCAACATGGCGATCCTCCTAAACGTTATCTACGTGTTCAACTCGTTCCCGATCATCTGGGTCATGACCCAAGGCGGACCGGATGAAAGCACGCACATTCTCGTCACCTATCTGTACGAAGTCGGTTTCCGGCTAGGCCGTCCGGGGCAGGCGGCAGCGGTGTCGCTGATCATGCTGGTGATGCTGTTCGTGTTTTCGATGCTGTATCTGCGCATGCAGCCGAAGGAAGGAGAAAACGCATGAGCCTCAAGATGAAACGCACGCTGTGGTGCTGGCTCGCGCTGTCTCCGCTGATCGTCCTCGTGCTGTTCCCGTTCGCGATCATGCTGTTTACCGCGCTCAAACCCGCCACTGAGGTGTTCGTTTATCCGGCGCGCTGGTTGCCGGTGCACTGGCAATGGAGCAACTTCGTCGACATGTGGACGGCAGCCAACTTCGGTGTGGCGTTACGCAACAGTGTGGTGATCAGCCTGCTTTCCATGGCGCTCGCGCTTGCGGTCAGCCTTCCTGCGGCCTACGCGCTGGCGCGCTTTCCGTTCAAGGGCCGCGGCCTGTACCGGCAGTTCCTGCTCGTCACGCAGATGCTTTCGCCGATCTTGCTGGTGGTGGGCCTGTTCCGGCTCGCCGCGATGATTCCGTATGGCGACGGCAATCTGGTGGATTCGAAGCTCGCGGTGATCGTCTCGTATGCGGCGTTCAACATTGCGTTCGCGGTGTGGATGCTGTCCTCGTACTTTCAGACCGTGCCGCGCGATCTTGAGGAGTCCGCGTGGCTCGAGGGCTGTGGCCGGGCCAAGGCCGTGTTCAAGGTGTTTTTGCCGCTGGCCGTGCCCGCCATTGTGGTCACCGCAATCTTTACGTTTATCAACGCCTGGAATGAGTTCGCGGTGGTTTATACGCTGATTCGTTCGCCTGAGAACAAGACGCTAACCGTGCAGGTCACCGATATGGTGGCCGGCAAATACGTCGTCGAATGGCAGCTGGTGATGGCCGCGACGTTGTGTGCGACCTTGCCGATTTCGGTCGTGTTCGCGTGGTTGCAGCGGTATCTGGTCAAGGGGTTGGCTTTGGGGGCCGTGAAATAGGCATCATGGGCGGCGCAGGCGGCGTGGTTTCGCAACGCCTGCCTGCGTCGAATTGAAACCTCAGCAATCGAAACCCCGCTTCAGCCCGCGTTTTTCAACACGAGGCGGGCTTCCAGACCACCGCCCGAGCGGTTGTGCAAGGACAGCGTTGCATCCATCGCGAGTGCGAGCTGCCGTGCAATGGCGAGCCCGAGGCCGGTGCCACCCGTCTGCCGATTACGTGATCCTTCCAGCCGGACGAACGGCTCGAACACCGCTTCCAGCGATTCAGCGGGAATGCCGGGCCCACGATCGAGTACGGAGATCGTCACCTGCCCTTCCTGAGACGCCGCGACTGCGATTTCAGCCGCGCCGCTAAACTTCAGCGCGTTATCCACCAGGTTGCCGACGATCCGGCGCAACGCCTGGGGACGCGTAACCAGTGCAGTGTGAAGCTGGCCCTGCAACGACACTTCCTTTCCCGCATCCAGATAGTCGAAAACGAGGCTGTCGAGCAGCGCATCCGGATCGATGCGGAGCGGCACTTCGCTCGCGCCGTGCATGGTGCGGGCATACGTCACACCCTCCTTCACCATCGTTTCCATTTCGTGCAGATCCTGCTGCAGCTTGGCCCCCTGCACGTCGTCGTCCATCACGTCGACCCGCAAACGCATACGGGTAATCGGCGTCTGCAGGTCATGCGAAATCGCCGCCAGGATCTGCAGGCGTTCGGTCATGTACATCTTCACCCGGTCTTGCATCGCATTGAAAGCGCGCGCCGCACGGGCCACTTCGTCTGGGCCGTCTTCAGGCAAACGCTCTGCTTTCAGATCAGGACCTAGCGTATCGGCCGCGCGTGCCAGGTGGCTCAGCGGGCGCGTCGCCACCCGGACCGCCAGCCAGCAGCACGTGCCCAGCACGAGCAGTTGCAACACCAGTACCACTGGCAGCCAGGGCGACAACGGCGCACCCGCCATCGGCCGATAATCGATGGTCAGCGGCGCGCCGTCGCTCAACTGCAGATGGACCTGCAGACGGTCGGGGTCGCCCGGGACGGCATTGGCGGTCAGTGGATAGCGCTTGCCGATACCGCTTTCAATCGATCGAGCCACTCGCGCCGACAACTCAGCATCCGGCGCAGCGCCGGGAACACCCGGGCCGAGAATGAAGCGATACGAGCGCCGTGCGAGGCGCGGCAACCACTCGGCCCGCTCGTTAGGCGGCAGATGATCGAGCAGAGCGACGGAGCTCGTGACCTCGCGCTCGATGTACCCCATCATCACATTGTTCATGGTCTGATCGCGCTCGGTCATGGTGAGCCAGACCGACATGGTCTGCGCCAGCGCGAGACCGACGAACAGGATCAGCGCGAGCCGTGCGAATAGCGTGCGTGGCCAATGCAGCCAGGCATTCGGCTTCATGGATTGCCCTCGATCATCGTCACGGCTGCCGAAAATACGTAGCCTTCGCTGCGCAGCGTCTTGATGTAACGAGGTTCGCGCGCGGTGTCCTGCAAGCGCTGCCGCAAGCGGCTGACCAGCAGATCTATCGAGCGGTCGAACGGATCGGCCTGGCGGCCCTGAGTCAGGTTGAGCAATTGATCCCGCGTGAGCACGCGCTGCGGATGATCGAGAAACACGCGCAGCAGGCGATACTCCGCGCCGCTCAGGGCCACCATGGTGCCCTCGGCGTCGAGCAGGTGGCGCGCGGTGGTATCGAGCCGCCAGTCGCCAAAGGCGATCATCGGCGCGGTTTCCGTCACCTGCATGCCGGGCGGCAGCATGCGCGCGCGGCGCAGCACGGAACGGATGCGCGCCAGCAATTCGCGCACTGCGAACGGCTTGGCAAGGTAATCGTCGGCGCCCATCTCCAGCCCGACGATACGATCCGTCTCCTCGCTGCGGGCGGTCAGCATGAGTACAGGGACCGCGCGGAACTTGCCCGCGCGCAATTCGCGGCACAGCACGAGGCCATCCTCGCCCGGCAACATCAGATCCAGCACGATCAAATCGGGCGCGCCCTGCTCCAGCACGGCACGCATCTGGCGACCGTTCGCGGCAAGCGAGACGCGCATGCCGTTCTTCTCCAGATAGCCCGCGATCAATTCGCGGATGCCGCGATCGTCGTCGACGATCAGCACATGGTCGATGTTTTCCATCAAGCGATTATTCCTTCCGGAGATTCAGGCGCACGCGGTTTACGTTGACCAGCGAACACTGCACGGGATGCGCCATTTCCGCTGCAAATCCGCCTGCAAGAAAGACGAGCATCGCTAGCAGCCGGCGCATCCGTCCTCCACGGCGCACGGGCTCGTGCACCCGGTCAGAATGACCTCCAGCGTATACGGATCGATGCTGTACAGGCAAGCCGCGTGTGCGGACAAGGGCGACGGTACGTTGTGTCGACTCGGTAGTCATAAAGCGCTCCAGGATAAAGGCATGTCTGCTTTATAGCCTGGCTTGGAGTACGCTTTGTATCCCAATGTATCTGGACCTTCCCCTGACACAAAACATTGCACCCATACGGCGTGGGCGGCCCATGTCGGATACGAACGGGCGTTTTAATGCATCAACGCCGGATGACGGACACATGCAAGACGGCAGCGTGTTTCACTAAGCAGTACTGCCGGTAATCGAAAGCGACACGCGGCAGGGTCAACGTGACTCAAAACGGACCGCGCATTGCGCGTCGTTCAGATGGCGCAATGCGCGAGCGTCACATGTCACATGTCACACGCCTTCGACGAGAACGGCGCGATAGCGCGAACCCTTGAAGCGGTGCTGCGCGACTTCCTGATAGGCGGGGCTGTCGTACCACGCGCGCGCTTCCGCTGTGGAAGGAAATTCCACGATCACGACACCTTCGGGCGCGTCGCCCTCGAGCACCTGCTGCGGCCCGTAGGCGGCGAGAATCTTGACCGGATGACCCTTGAACGTGGGGCCGACCTTGCTTTGGTAAATATCGA
This sequence comes from Paraburkholderia sp. EB58, assembly GCF_050436665.1. Classification (NCBI taxonomy): domain Bacteria; kingdom Pseudomonadati; phylum Pseudomonadota; class Betaproteobacteria; order Burkholderiales; family Burkholderiaceae; genus Paraburkholderia; species Paraburkholderia sp. EB58. Next base: position 97,114 of record NZ_JBNDMQ010000026.1, read on the forward strand.
GTTCGCTCTGGTCCTGCGTGCTTTCCCGTGTGAAGACGATATAAGTCGCCATGGCGTACGCTCCTGCCGTGCTGTGAAGGTGCGTTAGATGATGCCACGAAGGCTGATTTCGCGTCGGCTCGCGCAGTCAGCGGTTCAGGCAAGGGCATTCACGCATGTGGAGCGTGCCCGCCGCGCGGCGCATGCCGCCACGAATGCCCGGCCGTTGCGATAGACTGCAGTCGTACCGGAGGGTGTCACTGTGTCGAACCTAAAATCCAGACTGCTTCGCTGCAACATTGCTTGCATCCTGGCCTGCGTATCGGTCCTTGCGCATGCTGCGTCGCCAGCGGCGGCCTCCACCGCCAGTGCTACGAGCGCGGCAGCGAGCGCTGCCATCGCGGAGGTCCTGTCGGCTCGGCCCATCGTAGGCGACGACCCCGTTGTCATCAGAGACGCCCTGGCGAAACACAGCATCCATGGCAACGCACCGTCATTGCGTGACCGCATCCGCGCGCTGATTCCGTCCCGAAAGACCCCGCAAGAGCGCGACCTGACAAAAGCCAGCCTCGACCGTGAACTGGTCTTCGTCGTACCGATACCTTACGGCGTGCTGTACCGCTCGCAGACCCACGTGCTGACGATCAACGTGGACCTGTCAAGCGAGGACGCCCCGGGCGCAATACTGCTGAAGAAAACCGTCACCGGCCCAGACGGCCGGGGACTGACAGTGGCGGCGGAAGCGAAGGCGAAGGGATACATCCAGCAGGTCGATCTCATCGGGCTCAAGGTCGACGCAACCAGCAAAACCCGGATCCGCGGACACCTCACGCTCCCGCAGTCGGTGTTCAGCAAAGTGGATGGCGACTTCGCGATTGCACTGATATGCAGCCTGAGCCCGCCTTACCTGAACGATCAGAGCGAACATAGCGATCCGACCGACGACGAACCGACCGACATCACGACCCGCACCTCGTTCCTCTACACCGACGTTCACGCGGTCTGGTTGATCAGCCCGCAGACGGGCATGGTGCTATCGAAGAACCTGCATTTGTCGAATTGAGCGCCCCCGCCACGTCTTAGGCCGGTTGAATCTGGAACTCCGCTGTCGTCCCCGCGAGTGCCTGGCGCAGCGCCTGCGCCAGTTCGCCGGCGGCAAACTTGGCGATATAACCGTTCGCGCCTGCGTTCCTGACGTGCGCTTCATTGGCCGCCCCCGTAAGCGACGAATGAATCACCACCGGAATGTCGCGGGTCCGCGCATCGCCCTTGATATGCCGCGTCAGCGTAAAGCCGTCCATTTCCGGCATTTCAAGGTCGGTGAGCACGAGTGCAATCTTGTCTCGCACCCTCACCTTCTCGGTCTGGGCTTCACGGGCGATCTGCTGCAACATGGTCCACGCCTCTGCCCCGGTCTTTGCCATGATGTACTCGGCGCCGATCGCGCCTAAGGCCTGCTCGATCATTTTGCGTGCAAATCCCGAATCGTCGGCCGCGAGAATCTTTGCGCCAACAGGCATGCGCAGGTGATCGCCGACCGCCTTGGGATCGACCGCCGGATGTTGTGCCGGGAAGACATCGCGCAACACCTGCTCGACGTCGATGACCTGCGCGAGACGCGAGTCGCCGGTGTTGCCGTCGATACGCGCGATGCTCGTGATCGACTTACCGGCGGTGGCGCCTTCGGCGGTCAGCACCTGATTCCACTCGAGGCGCACGATGTCGTCCACCTCTTCAACCGCAAACGCCTGCGTGGAGCGCGCAAATTCCGTCACCAGCAGGATGTTCAAGCCACGCGTCGGCTCGCACCCCATCAGCCGCGGCAGATCGATCACGGGAATGATCTGGCCGCGAATGTCGACCGCGCCCATCACAAACTCCGATGCGCCCATAATCGGCGTCACAGACGGCATCGTCGAAATCTCGCGGATCTTGAAGACGTTGATTCCGTATAGCTCGTGCGCATCGCTGTCGGGGACCGATCCAAGGCGAAACAGCAGCAATTCGAACTTGTTCGAGCTGGTCAAGCTTGTGCGTTCGTCAGCCACGCGCAGATCTGTCGCCATACCTTTTTCTCCGGGTTCGATTTCCGGGCACAGCGCATTGATGTCGCCGCGACACCGATCGAACGCCTCCCTCATAGTGGGTTATCGGCCCGGAACGCGCAAAGTTCAGCGCTGAAAGTCATTTGATACGGCTTTTTGCGCAGATTCAGAGTGCGAGCAACGCGCAAACGATTGCGCTCTACGGTCAATCATTAGACAAAAGTACCGGGAGTCCTGATCAAAGGGCAGTCACGATTCTTGCTGGCGTTCTTTGAAATTACGACGATATCGACAAGGGAAGTCATGAAACTCTGCACGCTTGCCCCGTTGGTTCTTGCGTTGGTTTCATCCGTTGCGCTCGCCGAGGGTCAAGGCTCCGCGTGCGGCAGGCTCGTAGGCGCAAGCGGCGCGGCACAGCCCGGCGGCAGCTTCCGGCTGCGCGGCGGCGAAACTGTCGACTTCGTCGGCGGCGGCAGAACCGTGCACGGGGCGTTGCAGGTGTTCTTTGACGGCAGCGTGTATCGCGCCTATTGGAAGCCCGAGGGTAGCCACGAACTCTATGTCCTCGCGAGCGCCGGCACCAATAGCACCCGCCTGATTTCGACGCCACCGCAAGGTGAACCTGCCGGCGACGGACAGCCCGGCACGACGCTTCAGCCGCTGAACGTGCTGTCGTGTCCGGCGCTGTAAGCCACGTGGCGTGGCATACTCGTTTGAGCATCTGGCGCGGTTGCCGCCCTCATCATCGAGTGCCGGCGCCCGTGCCTCGCACCCCATGAAACCGGCCAGGCAGGAGTCGATTCAATGCAGCAAGCCATTCGCCATTTGCACGTCAAGGCGCCCGTACGCGGACTCGTCGAATTCACGGCGGACGTACGCGAGTTTGTCCACGAGCAGTCGATCGAGACTGGCATCCTGACGCTGTTTTGCCGTCATACATCGGCCTCGCTCCTCATTCAGGAGAATGCCGATCCGTCCGTGCGACGCGATCTGGAAACCTACTTCGGCACGCTCGCGCCGGAAGACCGCAATCGCTACGAGCACGATACGGAAGGGCTGGACGATATGCCCGCGCATCTGCGTACCGCCCTCACGCAGGTGCAGCTATCCGTGCCGATCGAACACGGGCGCTTGACGCTCGGCACATGGCAAGGCATCTACCTGTTCGAACATCGGCGCCACCCTCAAAGCCGCGACATCGTCGCGCATATCATCGGCGAATGAGCGGCGACGAGGGACGATATCGGTCGTAGTCAGGACACTTAGGAGCCCAGACGCTGCGCCGCACGTCCAAACAAGGTTCGATCGGCAATCCATACTGCGAGCATGCTAGTGCCCATCAGCGGAAACAGGACGCCAAGGAATACCAGACCCGCTTTCCATGCACGCATGGGCGGTGCAGTGCGCTCGCGGCCTGGTGCGCCGAGAGAACGTGCAGGGCGGCGTTTCCACCACATCACGCAACCCGTCACGGCCATCGCTGCAAGACCCAGCGAGATCAGCGCGCACAACATCTGATTGGCCAAGCCGAAATAGCGACCCATATGAAGCGAGGTGCCGTAAGACACCGCTTTCGACACCGCACCATAGTCGCCATAGCGAATGTCCTTGAGCACGGAGCCGCTATATTGATCGATATAAAGCGTGCGCTCCTGCTTCGGGTCAGGCGGAAAGTAGGAGACGGTGTAGACGCCCGTCGCCGATGCGGGCAGCACGATTTCGTAGCCGCTCGTTCTTGCCACACCGAGCGACGCCATCAGCGCCACTACGCGCTCGAGCGGAAAACGCCCTTGAGCGTCATCGCCACGCGAGCGGGGCACGGGGACGTTACCGACCGCCCACGGCATAGTGGGCAGCGGCAGGTCGTCCATCGTCATACCGGGCATCGACTCCATGGTGGATTCGTGATGAGCGGTAGTTGCAGGGGTAGCTTCCGCATGGTTCCCAGGCAGCGTGGACTGCATCGGCAGCCCACCCCACGAGCCGGGCGGCGCACCGAGGTTGGCGCTGGTCGCTAGCGCCTTGAACTGCTTTCCCCATGACCCCGACCAGGGCAGCCCGGTCAGCACGAAAGCCAGTGCGCCAAGCGCAAGCCAGATGCCTAGCACCGCGTGCACGCTCTTCCAGAGCGCACGGCCCTTGAGCGCAAAGTGCGGCCATAGCGTTTCGCGCAGAGTCGTTGTCTCGCGGGGCCACCACAGGGCGATGCCGGTACCGATCATCACGAGCGTCCAGCAGGCGGCCAGTTCCATCAGCAGTTCGCCGGGTTTGCCCAGCAGCAGCTTGCGATGAAGCATGCGATCCACCTGCATGAAACGGTGCTCGACGCTAAGCGTCCCGAGCAGCTCTCCCGTATACGGATTCAGATAGACGCTTTGCTTTTCCCCGCTGGGTAAGCGAAACACAAATTCGGCACTGCGCGCCGGATCCTGGTTGATAGTAGCGGTCGTCGACAGCGCGCCTTCGGGCATCGCCTTGCGGGCGCGATTCAGCAACACGTCTTCGCTCAGTCGCGGCGCCGCTTGCGGTTCAACGATCAACCGATCCTGATACAACAGCGGTTCGATCTGCGGTTGAAAGCAGTAAAGCGTGCCAGTGATCGCGAGAATCACCAGGAACGGCATCACGAACAGACCTGCGTAGAAATGCCATCGCCATAAGGTTCGATAGCCGGAACCGGTCATGCTGCTTGCCGGAGATACCGGGCGCGTCGTGGTCACAGACATTCAATTCTCCTGATTAGCTATACGTAGGCCGGTACTCGGACCAAACTTCACATCCGCAATTTGCCTTCGACGTAGAACATGCGGCCTGGGTACGGGTGATAGACGAAGTACCGCTCATCGAAGAGGTTATCGATGCCGATACCAATCTCACTGAGCTTCGAAGGCTTGAAGGTGTATTTCACGTCGGCAACGGTGTAGGTACTGGTCCCGCCGAAGACGTCCGGATTGGTGTCGGTATTGGTCAACGTGTTGTATTGCCGGCCCGAGTAGTGCACGCCGGCGGTGATCGTCGAGCGGCCGTCCAGGTGGTAACTCGCCACGAGGTCGGCACGCCACAGCGGGATGCGGTAGAAGTACTTGCCGACCGTTGCTGGGTTCTGGGCATTCGCAAGGATCTTCGATTGCGTATAGGCGAGACTCGCCATCAGATCGAGCCCTCGCACCAACACGTCCTCCCCCTCATAGCTCGTCTCGACGCCGCGCGAGCGCACCTTGCCGATGTTCTGGAAGTTGGTGACGTTAGGCACGACCGTCGTATCGGTCTGGCTGAAGATCGTATTCTTGACGTCGTCCTGGAACAGCGTGAAGCGAAACAAGCCGTTCCAGTGAGCCCATTCTGCGGTGAGCTCCTTCGAAAGATCGTTTTCCGGTTTCAGGTTCGGATTGTTGTTGACGATCGAGAAACCGTTGATTTGCCCTTGAAACAGCTCACTGACGGTCGGAAACCGGTAGGCCCGACCGACAGATGCACGTAACGTCAGATCGTCGGTGAGGTCGAATGAGAGCGATGCTTTGGGTGAGACATGCTGGTCGCTCACATTGCTGTAGGGAACCCGCGCGCCGGCGATCGCTTGTGAGCCATCGTAGGCTCGCCAATCCTCATATCGCACTCCATACACGAGCTTCCAGCGAGGTAGAAAACGCCATGCGTCCTGCGCATATAGCGCCTGAGTCTGGGTCTTGCCCGCAAACGCGTTGGCAAATGCGGCGCCTGCACCGTCGCGCCAGTTGAGCGTGTTGTACGTGGCGTTGTCGAGGAAGTAGTTGTCGTAGTGGTAGCCGAAGCTCAGCGCATGATTCGCAAGACCCGCGGCCGGCGTCGCGGGCATATAGGCTGTCTTCAGATCGAGCGTCTTCCAGCCAGTGCCGTCGCCGAACGTCACGCTCCCAGGGCCGTTGCCCGGCGCCCCAGAATTGGCAGTGCGTGCGACGCTGCTTCCAATATCGTAGTAGGAGGCAATTGCTTCGCCATTCCAGCCCGTCGTGTTGCGCGTTTTCAGCGTCACGCCATAGAGCCAGTTTTCGCTGTAGCCCGAACTGGGGGCGAACTCGGCCGCGGGAATCTTGTACTCATAGCCGCCGATGTTGACGTTGCCGCTATAGACCGGGTTGCCGTTGGCATTGCGCAGAAACGTCGACGTCTGGCTGTTATAGCTGTGATGCCAGTAGCCAAGCGTAAAACCGCCTTGCAGCGTCGGCGTGAAGTCGTACTGCATCTTCAGCTTGAACTGGTCATTGATCGAGTGCTCGACACCTTCTCCATTCACACCGAGTACCGCTGTCGGCGTGTTGGTCTGGTTGTTGTAGAAATACGCGCCGGTAACGGGAATGTCACTGGCAGTCGCCGGCGTATTCGATTTGGCAATTGTCCCGAACTGCAGCGGCTGGCTGCTGTTTTCGAGGTGATTCACGTCGAGCAGATACGAGAACTTGCCGATCTTGTCGCCGATCGACGCACTCGTCTCGCCGCCGTTGAAGTTCCCGTTCACGCCGAACAGATTGAAATGCTGCGTAAATCCCTTGATGTCCGCCTCGACCTGAAAATGCGTCGGCATGCGCGTGGTAATGAGCACCGTTGCGCCGAGCGAATTGCCCGGATAAGCGGCGGAGAACGGGCCGTAGATAACGCTTACCTGCTGGATCTCATCAGGCGACACCATCGACCATTCCGGCGGAAACGAATAGCTGTTACCGAGCAGATTGCTCAGCAACATGCCGTCCGCGTAGACGAGTCCTCGCGCGCTTTGACTGTTGCTGGTACCGCGAACGGCGATGATCGAATTCAGGTCGCCGATAAAACGCTTGCGAACCGCGAGGTTGGGCATGTACTGCAGCACGTCCTCACTGTTCACCACATTCCAGTTCTGAAACTGGGCGGGCGTCACCGTTTCAACCGTGGCCGGTAGGTTAGGGTCAACTGTGACCGGGTTGGGCGCGCTCGCCGTGATGGTCACCGAGGGCAACGTAACGCCGCTCGCCGTATTGTCGGCCTGAGCGAATGACGGCATGACGGAAAGCGGCAGCAGACCAAGTGTGACAGGCGCGACATGGCGCGCCCTTTTGCGCGCGCAAAGGGTCCGCCTTCGCCAGGCGAAGTTGAACATGGAAGTTTCCTGAGTGCATTGGACAAGCGGCCGCGCGCGCCCTCCATGGACGCATGGCTATGCACGGCCAGTAGTAATAACGGCGATCAGGAAACGGCAGGCGGGTCGCGTGGACGACCGGAAGGGAAGGCGCCGAGTGGCGTAAAACGGGTGTCCAGCACCGGCGTGGCAGCCGCGCTGACGAGCACCAGGATAGAGAGCGCGACGGAGGGAATTGGCGGCGCCGCCACATGATGCGTCAGCAGGTTGCAATAACCGCAGGCGTCCAGTGAAGTGACGGGGTCGTGATGTTCGGGAGTACTGGATTGAGCGGCAGAACAGAGCGCGGCGACGGGTTCATCCGCGCGTGCCGAGGCGACCAGTTGGCTTACGACCGGCGCGAATACGATGAGCCACATGGCGATCAGGCCAAGCCATGCGGTCAGGTATTTGCGGTTGTAGAAGGTCATGTTTTTGGGCGCAATAACGCGGCGAAGTCTATCACCTCGATACGAACATTTCTAGATGAAAGGTTTGGTTGCGCGGCATTTTGACACGCTGCCTGACCGGCCTGGCGGCCTGTAGAACGCCCCGGAACGTCAAATGTCCGAAATTCGAAAGTGCTTGACCTATCGACCGAAACCCCGCGCGATAGAGTGCGTCAGGTAATCAGGGCACGGTAACGCACCAACCTGCCCACGCTCAACTACGCTCGGGAGAATGCAACGTGGATGCTTTGAATTCGATGCGAGTCTTTGTAAAAGTCGCGGAGTTCAACAGCTTCGCGCGGGCCTCGGAAGCGCTTGATATGGCCGTGCCGAGAACCAGCCGGGTCATTTCCGAACTCGAGGATCACCTTGGCACCCGGTTGCTGCAACGAACCACACGCAAGATGTCGCTGACCGAGCCCGGGCGGATCTATCTGGAGCGCTGCCGGCAGATCCTTGGCGAAATCGAAGAGACATACCTCATGCTCTCGGCGAATGCGGTCAGCACATCTGGACGTATCCGGGTCGCCGCGCCTGCGCTCTTTGCCCAGCGCAAGCTCGCTCCAGTGCTGGCCGCTTACCAGCGCGCCTACCCCGATGTCATCGTGGACCTTGTCCTTGCGGATCGCCCCGTGGATCTGATCGAAGAAGAATTCGATCTTGGCATTCTCGCTGCGCGTCGCATCAATAGCGTGAGCCTCGTCTCGCGCCACCTCGCGACCACGGACTATTACATCTGCGCGGCACCGAACTATATCGCCGAGCACGGATCCCCAGTGCACCCGTCGGAGTTGGCCAATCATCCGTATCTCGCCTTCCGCACCGAGCACAGCAGCGAAGACGTGGTTTTCCATGCGGCCGACGGTACGCCGATCGTGGTGCAGCCAAAAACGGCCTTTGTGTGCAACAACATCGGCATGGTGCGTGAGAGCGCACTGGCTGGGATGGGTATCGCTACGCTCTCAGCCTACCTCGTTGAAGACGACATACGAACGGGCCGCTTGCAACGCATCATGCCTGAGTATCACCTGGCCGATAGAGAGTTTCGAATCGTCTACTCGTCGCGGAAATTCCAGTCGCTCAAAGTCAAGGCATTCATCGATATCGCCGTCGAGCATTTCCGTCAGGCAAACGAATAAAGCTGCTGCTCTGCGCACGCCGCGTCGGCGTTATTGATTTCGCTTCGATGAGAGGAGTCTACGAAATCTACGATCGTCGAAAAATGAGCGCGCGGACAACAGACAATTTCCCATGCGAGAAGTATCGGCGCGACAGCCGCTCATTTCTAAATTTAAAACGCGATCCCATGGAACACGCACCAATACGAATGGCGGTGCTGGCTTCGTTAGCAGCACTCCTCGTTAGTTCAAACGCCCATGCACAGAGCAGTGTGACGCTGTTCGGAATGCTCGACGTAGGTGTGAGCTATGTGTCGAATGAGGGCGGCGGCCACGCCCTCGAAGCGAGTGATTCCATCTACACGCCAAGCTTGATCGGATTACGTGGCTCGGAGGATCTGGGCGGTGGCTACAAGGCGGTGTTCGAATTCATGTCGCAGTTTTCGCCAGATACGGGTGCCGGCATTCCCGGTCCGGGCGCCGACTTCAGCCGTGAAGCGTACGTAGGACTAGGTCGAAACGACCTCGGCACGCTCACGTTTGGCCAGCAGTACAACCTGATGGCGGACTTTCTGTTCTTTCCACCAGGCCAATTTGATGCGTCGTTCCTGTATGGTGGCTTTTACAACATGCGCCAAGGGCCTTTCGCCGCGCTAGGCATTCCTGACAATCCAACCGGGGCCTCGGATCTCGACCAGATGGGGCAAACCTCCCGCGTATCAAACTCGGTGAAGTTCACGAGCGCGACATTCGACGGCTTTAAATTCGCCGCCCTGTATGGTTTCGGCGGTGCCGCCGGCTCGCTCTCGACGGACAACACAGTCGGCCTTGCGGCGGACTACACTCGCGGCAATTTCGGGTTTGGCGCGGCGTACAACGAGACCCGCTATGCATCGCTTGACGATGGCCACGACGGTATCCGCAACTTTGGAGCGGGCATTCACGAGACCTTTGGCAACCTCTATCTGAGTGGCCTCTATACCAGTACGAAGAACACGCTAACCGGCGGCGTCGTCCAGGTCGAGCAGGTCGGCGGCCTCTACTCGTTCAACCATGTGCTGCGCCTTGGCGCCAATTATCAGTATTGGTCAGGCAACGCCCAGCTTGAACACAACAAGGCGCAGCAGATCACCACCGCGCTGCAGTACTCACTGTCGAAGCGGACGATCCTTTATGTCGAGGGCGCCTATCAGTGGACTGGCGGCGACGTGAGCGGTGGACACAACGCATGGATCAACGGGACCGATCCGTCCAGTTCAACGCGCCAGGCGATTGGACGTATAGGCATGCAAACCACCTTCTGACGCCGCACGTCCACCTCGACCGCCACCTCCCTGCAGCGCCCTTCCAGCATGCCTCCGCCGTAGCCTTTCCTGGCAGGAAACCCTGCTTGAGAATCCATCGATTATCACGCCCCTTGAAATGCAGCAGGATGAAAGCCAAGACGCGGTCTTCCGGAACAGCGTGCTTTCGTTCAACAGGGAGTTTGCAATGCCATTGATTGACCACCTTGATCATCTAGTCCTGACTTGCGTCGACCCCGACGCGACCCGGCATTTCTACACAAAGGTCATGCAAATGGAGCTTGAGACGTTCGGCGCCGGCCGGCTGGCGTTCCGGTTCGGCAACCAGAAGATCAACCTCCACGTCCGGGGATCCGAATTCGAACCCAAGGCGCACGTCCCTGTGCCTGGCGCACTCGACTTGTGTTTCATTGCCTCGGTTCCGCTCGACGACGTGATCAAGCATCTGAACCAGGTGGAGTGGCCAATCATCGAGGGACCGGTCGAACGAACCGGTGCCACGCAGAAAATCCGCTCGGTGTACGTGCGAGACCCTGATCTCAACCTGATCGAAATTTCAGAGCTTTTGAACTGAGTCGCCATTTCGATTCAACTGAAGTCGCCAGGCTGATCGATTGATTGCACAGCCAGCACCGCACCAGGCATAAGACCGTGGGCGGCATAACAGCATGACCCGATAAATCAAGGAGACGCCATGAGCGCCAACAATCTGGACCTGGGCCGCGGAGCGAGCGCCCAGTCCGCTTCCCCTGCGTCCGCCCCCGGCGCAGCACTCGATGCGGCACCCTCGCCGAACTCCGATGCGCTGACGGTGGGCGGCTGGATGGACAACATGCCGGTGGGCTCGCTGCATCGATTTGTCGTGCTGGTGATCGGCATCGGCCTGTTCTTCGACATGTACGAGATCTTCCTCGTCAGCTCTATCGGCACGGCGCTGCAGGGCGAATACGGTATCGACAGGCACAGCACCGACTTTAAGCTCCTGCTAGCATCAGCTTTCATCGGCATGTTTTTCGGTTCCCTTTGTCTGGGCAGCATGGCCGACCGGATTGGCCGGCGCAAGGCATTCCTGTTCAACCTGGTCTGGTACAGCGCCTTTTCATTGGCCGGCGCGTTCTCCGTGAACGCCGAGATGCTGGTGATCTGCCGTGTGCTGACAGGCATCGGCGTGGGTGCGATTTACCCCGTCGCCGATAGCTTCCTGTCCGAGATCCTGCCCAAGGAACGCAGAGGCCGGTTGGCCGCGTGGGCCTACACCACGTCATATGTTGCTGTGCCGCTGGTGGGATTTCTCGCAGTGTGGCTCAATCCGATGCACTTCGGCGCAGTGGCGGGCTGGCGGGTTATTCTGGCCATCGGCAGCCTGGGTGCCGTATTGGTTCTGATCGTGCAGCATAAACTGCCCGAAAGCCCGCGCTGGCTTCTGGCGCAAGGACGCGTTCAGGAGGCGCACGCCATGCTTCGGCGGTTCGCCGCAAGCGCGGGAGTGACCATTTCGGGCATCCTCCCTGAAGCGCCGAACACGCAGCACCCGATTACGTTGAGCGAGCGCGTAGGCTTGCTGTGCCGCTCACCCTACGGCAAGCGCTACCTGATGCTGACCATCTTCCACCTGCTGCAGGGATTCGGTTACTACGGCTTTGGCACATTAGCCAGCACGGTAGTGAAAAGCCGCGGATACGATGTCACCGACGGAACCTTGTTTATTGCGCTATCGTTTCTGGGTTACCCAGTCGGCTCTCTGCTTTCGATTCCGCTTCTCAACTGGATGGAACGCCGTACCCTGGTGATCGCATCCATCCTGTCCATCGCAGCCTGTGGCTTATGTTTCGCCTATTCGAACAACTCCGCGTTGATCGTTTTCTTTGGCTTGTTGACTACCTGCGCATCGAATGTATTCAGTAATGCATACCATGTGTATCAGTCTGAGATATTCCCGGCGGGCGTGCGCTCCACTGCTATCGGCAGCACCTATTCGCTGTCGCGCATCGTCAGCGGCATTCTGCCATTCGTCCTGCTTCCGGTATTGAACGATCAGGGCGCAGGTGCAATGTTCGGCATCATTGCCGCTGCATTGCTGACGGTGGCCATCACCGTGCGCGTGCTGGGCCCTTGCACCACGCGGCGTAGTCAGGACGAGATTAATCCGGTGTGAAGAGCGCAGGCAACCGCGGCGTGCCCGACATAGCCATGACACGGATCAACTCGATTCACGGCTTGCGCCTGCGCCTCCCAGCAACACCTCCGTCACTTCCTCGGAAAACCGTTTGGGCCGACCTTCGACAAGTAGCCGTTCCGGGTTTGACGGATCCCGCTCCACCTTGGGGAGTCCATGAGCCACAAGCGCGCGGGCACAACCGATCCAGTCGGGGTTCTTTGGCCCTGTTGGCTCGTTGACCGAGGCCCACGACAGCGTACCGAGCACATCGTCTCCGAAGCCCTGCGTCTCACGCCAGCTTGCTCCGTGAGAGAGCAAAAAGGCCGTGAGCTCCGCATCGCCACGAAAGACCGCGTGGTTTAGCGCTGTGGCGTCCCAGTCTCCTCCCCGCGCGGCGATCGGCCAGCCGAGTTCGACCATGACCTTGACCGTAGCGCTGGATCCCCATGCTGCGGCGTCGGGCAGTAGCCTAAGCCGATCCTCCGGCAGCGAGCCCGGCAGCTCCGGATGGCGGGCCTGAATGCGACGCGCCTCGATCGCGTCAGCTAGGGAACAAGCCGCCACGAACTCATCGTCCACGCTTAGGCTCTCCTCTACCCCGTAGGCGCGCAAGAGCTCCACGACCTCCGTTAGACCGACCTGCGTCGCCAGCCGCCAGGCACTGACGCCAGCAGGCGTGCGCGCCGTGGGATCGGCGCCGGCCGCAAGCAGCGCGGCAATATGGCGAGGCGATCGGCTCACGGCGATCGCACGGAGGAGCGGAGCCCCCCACACTTTCGTGGGCCCCTCTCCGGCCGGTTCGTCAGGGTCGCCGCCATGAGCCAGCAGCAGTTCGAGCGCGACCGGATCCGGCACATCAAGCGCTCGCCGTAACGCATTCGTGCCGGCAACGCGCGCGCCGTACCGGAGCAGCAGGCGCGTGCAATCCGGGTTCTCCAGCGAGTGATAGAGCGATTCCCCGTCATTGGGATCGGCGCCGGCCTTCAGGAGCATCTCGGTGAGAGTCGGATCGCGGATAACGCCAGCCGCACCGTAAAGGGCAGACAGTGGCTCCATCTCGTCGGGGGATGCCAGGGAGGCCGGTGGAAGCCGGTTACCGATACGCTGATTGGGATCGGCCCCGGCCTGTAGAACATGCTGCGCGCACTCGCGCAGCCGTGCCGTGAACTCCGGCAGTAGTCCCAGGCTCGACTGTGTCACGGCGACAAGCGGCGGCAGGTTCAGCGCTCCCCCGGCGCGGTTGATCCAATCCGGATCGGCTGTGATTGTCCGGGACACCACCTCGAGCTGCCCCGCTGCGCAGGCGACATAAGCGTCGGTCGCGAGAAGGTCAAGGTGTTCCCGCAAAAGCTGAACTGCGACGCGTGGCCGTGCCGCGTTATAGGTGCCGGTGACGTCGCCGCCATAGGCGAGGCCAAGCCAGCGGCGAATCAGCACCGCCTGTTCGTGATGCGCGAAGGCGCTTGTTTCGACATACAGGGTGAGATCCGCCCAGGAAGAAAAGCCATATTCGCGCGCGATGCAGGACTGCGCATCATGCAACCGAAGTTGCAGAGCCATGACTTCACTATCTGTGCGGTGCGCGGCGGCGGGAAGGTTTTGGGCGAAGCGCGCGCTCGCTGTTGCGTTGCCGTTGCGATAGAGACGCAACAACTCCTTCGCCTGCTTCTTCAAATGATCGAGATTGGCCTTGGGAGGCAGCTTTTTCATTGCGAATCCTCGTGCATTGAATGGCCGAAGGTCCGCAATACCGCCAGCACAAAGGATGGTGAGATATGTGACGCACTGCAACAGGTGGGTTCAACCCTTTCCGCGGACCCGGAAGCGGCCTGCACCGCTACTCGGAATGCTATGCGATGGCACGCAACTGCGTCAACCCGGATGCGATCAAACCGCCACGAATCCGGGTCTGTTTCCGTTCGGACGTCTTAACAATTTACGCGGCTAAATATACGCAGCTAAAGATGGGGATGATGATGGTCCGCACTAGTTCGTTAACAACGTGGGACATTTTCAGCAGGCTTTTGTCAAAAAAACGACACTCCTTACCGGAACTTATTGCAATGCACATCCTTATCGTAAAATCTGACCGCGGCTAAAGAGACACTAAGGGGACCATGTCGCGCTCGTGCAAAAAGGCACTAATGTCCATTGGTAACTTCCCTCGAAGGAAGTTGCCCGGACCCTTGCGCCAGCCAGTCAGGCATGCCCTGAAATTCAATTCGCTCAAATTCAATGAGCATCAAGCGCATGCGATGGTGGGTGATCACGGCCTCGCCGTTTCACCCACAGGGCCATCGCAGGTGTCTCGAACGCCATCCAAAAGAAACCCATTCTTCTACAAGAAACAGATGGAGAGACAGATGAAGAAAACCCACATCATGACAGCCACGAGTGCAGCGGCACTCATCCTGTTTGCCCCCAATGTGTTCGCCCAGAGTTCGGTCACGCTGTACGGCCTCGTCGATACGACCGTCCGTTACCTGACGAACGCAGATTCGGCGAACAACGGCCAGGTCGCGATGGGCGAAGGCGTTGAAACTCCTAGCCGCTGGGGCTTGAAGGGCAGCGAAGATCTGGGCGGCGGCCTGTCGGCTATCTTCAAGTTGGAAAACCAGTTCCAGCTCTGGTCGGGCAAGCTCGACAACAGCAATAACACGCTGTTCCAGCGTAATGCTTACGTTGGGCTGTCGAGCGACAAGTACGGCGCGCTTACCTTGGGTCGCCAGCAGACTCCGTTCTTCGACCAGATGGGCAACACCTACGATCCGCTGACCGTCGGTGACTTCTGGCAAGACAGCTGGGTGTATAACCCGGTCGGTCCGTTCCTGTTCACGAACAGCTCCGTCAAATACAACGGTCATTTCGGCGGCCTGAATGTCGAGGGCATGTATGGCTTCGGCGGTGTGCCGGGCAGCACGGGCGAGAACAGCATGTACGGCCTGACCGCATCGTATGCGCTGGGGCCGCTGTCGGCCGACGTAGGCTTCCAGCAGAACGACGTCTCGGGCAAGAAGTTCAACATCGTGAACGTGGGCGCCGTCTACACGTTTACCCCGACCGTGAGAGTGCTCGCAGGCTGGCTGCACTCGCAGGATCAAACCGGCCTCGCCGATGTCGACATGCAGCAGGCCGGCGCGCCGACGCTCCCGAGCGTGAGCCCGAACCGTATCGACGACAGCCTCTACGTCGGTTCGACCTGGCAGGTGACGCCGCCGCTCGCGTTGACGCTGGCGGGCTACTATGACCACGCCCGCAACGCAGCCATGCTCGACGGCGGCCTCGGCGTGGGTATCAACTACTCCGCCACGTTCCTCGCCGAATACTCGCTGTCCAAGCGCACCGAAGTGTACGGCACGGTCGACTTCACCCGCGGCAACGGCGCGTTCCTCGCCGACTACCCGGGCCGTAATAACCAGACCGGTGTCGCAATCGGCCTGCGCAATATTTTCTAACGCAACACGTCCTGGCCGACGGGCGACGGTTTGATTCACGCCGTCTCGTCGGGCATAAAAAACGGCGCATTGCCATATGGCAATACGCCGAGACGCGCCTCTCGTGGCTGCGTGAAAAGCATCGGCAGCCAGGCTGCCGGTACAAAGTTAGAACGAGTGCTGAATACCCGCGTACACGCCGGTCTGGCTGTGTCCCGGCACCGGATTCTCATTGAACGCGCCGTCGGTCAGGCCACCAGGCCCTTCGTTGTTGGCATCAAGACCGAAGTTCGCCGTCGAGCTATTACGCACCGTAGCGATCTGGATATCGAACAATGTCCGCTTTGACAGGTTATACGCGCCACCAATCGTATAGATGGTCGCGTTGCCGCCGCCGTTGTTCGTATTGACGTGATAGACCGCTGCGATCAGCGCAGCAGCCGCCGTGGCCTGGTACGTTACACCACCCCATTCCATATCGGCCGTCGTCGGTGCAGTCGGCGAGCCTGTCGGCGTGATCACACCACCCGAGGTTCGCTCAGCCGTGTAAGCGGCTTGCACCTTGAATTGCCCCAGAAACAGGTTCGCGCCGACGAAGTACTCACGCGATGCCGTGAACGGATTGTCCAACTGACCATTGAGCGGGTCGCGAATTTCGTCGTAGATGCCGCGGACCTGGAACAACGAATTCGTATAGGTCACTTGCGCGCCGTCCGTACGGCCGGTTGCTGCGCCCGGGACGCCGGCGTTGAAGTCCGTCGAGTTCGACAGTCCATATTGACCGTATACGTCGAAGCCGTCGATCTTGGGCGACTGATACGAAATGTTGTTACTGGTGTGCTCCCAGTTACGGCCGCGAACCAGTGAAGCCGACGACCAGTTGGACTGGCCGAACGGATCGAAGTCCCAGTCGCCGTTGGCGATCTGCAGTTGCCGACCCAACAGCACCGTACCGAAGGTGTCATTGGCAAGGCCTACGTTTGCGATCCGGTCGAACAGCGAACCCGATAGACCCAGAGAGCCTGTAGCAGTACTAAACGCTCCTTCCAGTTGAAAAACGGCCTTATTTCCGCCACCCAGGTCCTCTACCCCTTTCAAACCCCACAGACTGGTGCCCCAGTCCCCGCTTTCCTGCCGCCAGCGCGAGGTGGAACCCGTACCGTTATTGCCCGGCAAGCCGCTCATGTACTCGATACCGGCATCCAGGCGGCCATACAGCGTCACGCTGCTTTGAGCGTGTGCAACAGCGCCGGCCGACATCAGCGCGACGGCAAGCAAAGTCCTCTTCAACCTCATCATCTCCTCCATACCCTGTTAAATGAAACACCAACTACGCGGGATACTGCCGACGCTGGCGGCGCGGGCAGGCATCAATTTATTCACGGGCGCTCACGGAGGGACTACACAGAATTCGTCACGGATTTGCAGGCGTTGCACCCGCATCCGGTCTCCTGTCTGCGCTCCGCCCAGCGTGGAGCGAAACTACATTTATTTGGGATTCGTTTACTACTTTGATTTCGAGTCTACCAAAACACTCTTTTGGGCACACGCGAATCGAATAGATGTCCCAATCCCGCAACACAGACTAGCCGAATGCGGGGTATCGCCCCGAATACCTAAATAGTGGTGAAACACGGTAAGCATTCGTAAAAATCGACCAAATTTTTCGCAATGTGGCGATTGTGCGAAGATTTCGAAAAAGAGGATTATCGAATTTGATAACAATTGGATAAAAGAACACCCTCACACGAATTTTATTTCTAATTCAGGAATAGATATTTTCGTGTTCTGCGAGTATTCGGACGCAACGCGCTTTGCGTAGGCGAACGCGGGACGCCGTGATCAGCGGGATGCTGCGGCAGGCATCAAGGGCATGGCTTGCCTTGTGTTCAGCGTCCGGTTCCGGCGGACCGGATCGAGCCGGTAACCGTAGTTGTAGATCGGGGTAATGGCGAAATCGGCGTCGGCGCGCAACTCCAGCTTCGAGCGGATCGCGGAGATATGCGCCGTCATCGTGCGCGCATTGATCCTTTCATCGTGACGCCAGACAGAACCCGCGAGATAGACCCGCGAAACGGGCCTCGCGAGGTTCCGGAACAGCAGCAAGGCCAGCTGGAACTCCTTGTGGGTAAGCGGGACGCGCCTTCCGCCTACGAGGACGCTGTGCCCGTGCGTCTCGAAGACGTACCCGCCGAACTCCGTCGCCCCCGAAGTCGCGTACCCGTCCCACGCCCTGCTGAGGGTGCTCTTGACGCTCGCAACCAGCCCTCGCGCGGACACGGGCTTGAGGAGATAGGCGTCTTCGTCCCGGGGCAATCCGCCTGGCTGGCGCTCGTCATTGCCGACGAAAAGCATCGGCCGGTCCGGCGAGAGCGTTTGCGCAACGTACGCGAGCAGCCCCTTGTCGAGCCCATCGCTATCAATAATGGCCAGATCGGACTCCGCGGCCCAGGGGCTTTCGAGCAACGCATCAATACTGTAATAGCCTCGACAGTGATAACCAGCTTGTCGAAGCGTATTGTTCATCGACCACGAATTATCGGGATCATTTTCGAGTGTTACCAGTTTCATCGGTCTAATCGCATATATAAACTCGCATGAACCGCACGCGCGGGAAGCGTAGTACGTCGCTGCGTAGATTTATTTAGGCGCATTCAATTCAGGTGTCAAGCCGAGGGCCACGAGCAGCATGGTCATTTAGACGATATTATTGCCATTGCGTGAAAAACTGTTTTGCCGGATATCGCAGCAATTAGGAAAATCGTCATCAAGATACAATAATGCCGTCTCCGAATGAGCGCCTTGGCGCTTTCTCCGCCTGAGCGCCCAACTGTTCAACCCGCCCACCGGCTCAATGCATTGCAGTTGTATGCGCAGCCAGGGTCCCCCTCGTGACGGAAACGGCCGGAAGCCCATCGCCATGATGTGGGCCTGTGCCAAACCTTCTATTTGCAGTCAGGATTCCGATGGACACTTTGGAAAGCATGCGAATGTTCGCTCGCGTCGTAGAGGCCGGCAGCTTCACAAAGGCCGCGTCCCTTGCGTCCGTGACCACGCCCCAGGCATCACGCGCGATCACCGATCTGGAGTCGCGGCTGCATACACGACTGCTGCACAGAACAACGCGGCATCTGTCGCTCACCGAAGCCGGCGAACGCTATCTGCAACACTGCGAACAGATTCTGGCGCAAGTCGATCTGGCGGAGGCCGAGGCGGCCGGGGCCGGGGCCCAGCCTTCCGGCAAGTTGCGGGTTCATGCAACGACGAGTTTCGGCCAGCATCATCTGGCGCCGCTCATCGCGCGGTACCGCAAGCGCTTCCCCGAAGTTGTGATCGATCTCGTGCTCGCGCAACGGGTGCCCGATCTCGTCGACGAAGGGTTCGACGTCTCGGTGGTGGTGGCGCGGGAACTGGCGGATTCGGCGTTGGTGTCGCAACGCATTGGCAGTGTGTATACGATTCTCTGCGCCTCCCCGCGATACCTGGCGAAACACGGCACGCCGGTCCGGCTAGCCGACCTGAACAAACACACCTGCCTGCAACTGATCCTGCCCGATGTTCCGCTCGGGCAATGGTATTTCGAGGGCGTGGAGGAATCGGTGTTCCGTCATGTGCGGCCCGCACCGCTCACGGTCAATGTCGCGGAGGCACTCGGAGAGGTCATTCGCGCGGGCATGGGAATCGGGCCTTTGCCGATCGCAGTGGCACTGCCGGGCTTGCGCGACGGCAGCCTGGTTCGCGTGTTGCCCAGCCATCGCCTGCGGGCCAATAACATCTATGCGATGTATGCATCGCGACGCTACCTCGACGCCAAGATCAAGACGTTCGTCGAGTTCTTGCGGGACCAGGTGCCGCTTGCGCTGGCTGAACAGGATGGGGAATTGCTGGCGCTTGGGGAGAACCAGAGCCTCGTGCGCGAACCGTATTCGATCTGAAGCTGCCCGGCAGTCCGAAGCCGGAACGCATTCGTTGCACCAGCGTGGGCCAACCTGCCTGGTCGGAGCGCACGGCGACGCAACCGCGCTTGCCTCCGGGCTCACTCCGCTAGCGCGACGTGCCGCGCGTACCCTTCTTCGCCCCCGTAGCGCGAGGCACTTCTTTACCCGGCAACGCCGCGCCCCAGCTCATCTGCTCCATCCAAGACAGGGCCTCGACGTACGAGAGAAACTGCTGGAGATACCCAGGCGACAACTCGCGCATCAGCGAGAGCGACCGATGCACGAGGCTGCTCGAGTTGAGCGGACCAGCATTGCCCGGCACTTGCTGCTGCGACTGCCGCAGCTGTCTCTCCGTACTGAGCCTCGACCAGACTTCCCTGAAGTAATCGAGCACCTCGGGTTCCGGCCAGCGGGCCGACTGGGGCGCGACATGACCCGCTGCGGGGCCGTCTGCCTTCGCGGTCGTTGCACGGCCGGCAATATGATCAAGCAGTTCGCCTAGCGCTCCGCGAGCGGGCGTGCCTAGCTGTGCCGCGCTGTCTGCAGCGCCCACGTCGTCAGACGTGAATGCAGCTTTCTCAAGATCTTCGGCATAAGCCGTGAGCAGGCTAGCCAACCGGTCGTCCAGGATGCGTCGCGCCTCGCCGCTATGGCCGGCCGCACGCCGGTCCAGCGCCTCGATGAAATGAAAGCGCATGGGATCCATGTGATCGGCGCCACGCTCGCGCCATGCGTCGAGCGTCGCGCGGGCCGCGCCTGTCACATCACTCTCGACACCCATGCCGCTACTCACCGGGCTTCGCCGTTGCGGTAGACGGCCTCGGAACCGGCGCCAGTTCGACTCGCCGGTTCCTGGCCCTGCCCTGGTCATCGGCATTCGAACTCACGGGCTGCTGCGAACCGAACGCGGCCGCAAAGACCGACGCGGCAGGAATACCGTCATCGATCAAGGCCCGCGTCACCGTCAACGCGCGCTGCGCCGACAGTTCCCAGTTGTCGGCAAAGCGACGGTTGGCCTCGCCCACCTGGCGGTCGTCGGTAAAGCCGCTCACCATCAGGATCTCGCCACGCGCCTGGAGATACGCGGTCAGCGGCCCAGCGAGGCTCTTCAGGACTTCCCGGCCTTCGGGCTGCAGTTGAGCGGAGTTGAGCGCGAACAACACGCTGCCACTAATGCCGATGCGCCCGTTCACCAACGTCACTCGACCCGCTGCCAGCGGCACCGCCAACGCCTGCTCTAGCGTCTTGCGGCGCTGCGTTTCCATCTGCCGCTGCTTGACCTCTTGATCGAGCCGGGTCGAGAGTTCCAGTTGCACGCCGATGACGCCCACCAGGATCAGCACGAAGGCGCCTAGCAGCACCGACATCAGGTCGGCGAAGACGGGCCATATCGGCGCCGTCGTCTCCACGCCGCCGTCAATTTCCTCGCTCATGCCGTCCCAACTCCGGCGGACGCCCGCTTGCCGGCAAGCCGCTGCAGGTCTTCGACGATCTGCTTCTGCGACATCATGCTCAAATCGATGACCTCCCGTGCCTGCGCCACGTAATAGGCGAGCTGTTCGTCACTGCGCGCGAGGGACTTGTCCAGCGCGGCTTCGATACGTTGCAGATGGGTCACCAGCTTGTCATTCGACTCGCCGAACACGTGGACCGCCGCGCCGAACGCATCACCGAGGCTCGCCACCTCCACCGCACTGCCGGTGACCTGTGCAGCAACGGTACCCAGCTTGCTGGTCTCGAGCTCGACCTTGTCGGAAAACTGCGTGCCGACACGATCGAGCAGATCCGCCGTCGTGGTGACCAGCGCGTCGACGGCCGAGCGCTGCTCGGTGGAGGCGTGGTTCACGGCATCGAGGAGGGTCTCCACCGTAGCGAGCAGGCGGCTACGCTCTTCCAGCATGGCGGTGTCGCGAGCCATGCTCTCCGAGAGCTTCTGGCGCAGTTCGGCGACGACTTCGGCAGCGGCCTTCGGCGCTTCCGAGGCAGCTTGCACGAGTTGGGAGATCTCGGCGATGGTATTGCTGGCGTGCGCCTGGGTCTGGGCCGAGATATCGCGCGCGGTCTGCGCCAGCGTGTCGCAAACCTCCTGCTGGCGGGTCGCTGTGCGCGTGCCCGCCTGTTCCCACTCGCGGCTCAACGTGGCAGCCATCGAACTGAGTGTCTCGGTCCAGGCGGCGAGGCGCTGCTGGTCGCGCGAGGCCAATTCGGCCTGCAGGTTCGCCGCAGCCTTGGGAGCCTCCGAAGCCGCTTGCACGAGCCGGTCGATTTCGGCGATCGTGTTGCTGGCGTGCGCCTGCGTCTGGGCCGAGATATCGCGTGCGGTCTGCGCCAGCGTCTCGCTCATCTCCTGCTGGCGGCTCGCGGTGCGTGCACCTGCCTGCTCCCACTCGCGGCTCAAGGTGGCTGCCATCGAACCGAGCGTCTCGGTCCAGGCCGCCAGCCGCTGCTGGTCGCGCGAAGCCAATTCGGTCTGCAAGTCCGCATGTGAGCTGCCGACGGTGCGCAGCAGCGACGCCGAGTGCTGCTCGAAGGTCGCTGCTGCGGCCGCCAGGGCTTGCTCGTTGTGACTCGCCAGCTTCTCGCTGACCTGCTCTTGCCGCGTCAGCGCCTCGCTCCACGCTTCCGACACCCTGCCCGCCGTGGCGTCCAGACGCGCTGAGACGCCGTCCAGCAGGCCGGCCGAGCGTTGCTCGAAGGTTTCGGTGAAGCGGTCCAGCGAGCCACGCAGATGCTCGGTGAGCGCCTCGTTCGAGCGCTGCTGCCCGGCCAATGCCTGGCTCCAGATATTCGCCACGGTCGTGGTGGTCTCTTCGAAACCGGTCGACAGGCCGTCCAGTTGGCGCTGCACGGCGTGCGTGACGGTGTCGTGCAACGCGGCGGTCTCGCGTGCGAGACCTGCCATCGTGGCCTCCATGACCGGCTTCAGCGCCACGCTCGCGGCGCGGGCGCTGTCGGCCACGCTCGACTTCAACGACTGCTCCACGTTGGCAGCAAGGCGCATGTAGGCGGCCTCGGTCCTGCCGTGGAAAGCGTTCTGGGCGGCGATCTGCTGCTCGTTCATGGCGAGGCTCTGGCGCTCGATGGTCGCCATCATCGCCTGCAGCCGGTCGCCCAGCGTGGGCATCACCTCGGCCTGTCGCTGCAGGAGCTTGAAAGTTTCCTCACGCTGATGGGTCTGCGAGTAAATGCGCAACGCCGAAGCAATCTTCACGTCGAGCATCTGCCCCGCGCCGATCCGCTCGCGCCGGCACAACGCCGAAAGCAGCCCGAGCATGGCGGAAGCGGCCACGCCCGCAATCGAGGTGCCGAAGGCAAACCCGAGCCCTTTAACCGGCGCAGCCAACGACGCGCGGATAGCCTCCAGGTCCGTCGAGCTTTCCAGCGCCATCCCGGTGCCCCTCAGGGTCGCCACCATGCCCAGCAGCGTGCCGAGCATGCCCAGCAACACCAGTAGGCCGACCAGATACGGCGTGAGCGCCGGCCCCGGCAGCGCCGAGCGCTCGCCTTCGATGCGCAGCCGCACTGCATTGCGCAAGCTGGGATCCAATGGCTCGAGCCACGCGCCGAGGCTGCGCGGGGATTCTGACAAGTCCGTGACGGCGCGCGCCAGCGTAGAGGTGGCCTGACTGTAGCGTTGCAACTCGAGCGCACCCACCAGATAGCAGGCGCCAATCAACATCGTGACGGCCAGCGCAAGCGGATTGGAGCTGACGTAGCCGGCGCCGATCCAGCAAACCGCCGCCAGACCTGCGAAGAAAACAAACAGATTGAGATATCTGGACATAGTGTCTCAGTTAGCGGGTGAGAAGGGCCGCGAGCAACCCTTCGACCGGTTGAAAACGAAGATCCAGTTCGGCGAGCAATACGCTCTGTATATCCTTGCGGAACACGTCGAGCCATGCGCCGGTTCTGATCCCTGCCACCTCCCCCGCGGCCTCCGCGGCCGCCAGCGTCTCCCGCTCGGCCTCGCGCAGACGCTCGAAGTGCCCTGCGAGCATCCCGGGCACGGTGGCGAGCAGATTGTGCTCGCGGGCACTCAGCGCGCGCTCCATCACGGCATCCACCACCGCGAGCCGCGCCATGGCGGGCGTCCGCGTGGCCAGCACGGTGCGTAGGCGACCGCGCAGGTTGCCGACTGCCGCCTCAATCGTCTGCTGAATGGAGAGATAGCGCTGACGAAAAACCGCGTAGTCGACGGCCGTATCCGCGGAGGCATCCTGGGCGGCGGCTTGCGCTGACGTTCGCCGCCTCGCGACGGCGAACGTGCTATCGCCGACGATGGCATTCGCCAGCGAGGTGCGCACGCGAGTGCACTCGGCCTCCTCAGCGTGACCGTTGGCTCGCGCGCCAGCGGCCACGGCCGGCGGTTGACCGCCCCGCGGCTGGCCGCCTTGGGGCGTGCCGCTCGGTAGCTGGCCGCTCAGCGCCGTCGACAGCCCAATGGCGTCGGTCCAGCCGAGCCATTGGCTGAGCCGGTCCGAAAGCGATTGGCTTGATTCGGGGACATCGTGGTCCGTCAGGCGAGCAAGGACGCGAATAAGCGCCGGACCACTGAAGGCTGTGCGCTGTGGGGCTTGCAACATACCACTCGATTCTAAAAAGTCAGCAGTTTACACGCTGTCGAGGGGGACGCCGCCGAACCTTGAGGAATGGGGTAGGTAAAAGGGGATTTGTGCGGCGTCTGTGACCAGACGCCGCCCGCCAGTTCAGGCGGCGACTTTGCGTTCCGCTCCGAGCGGCAATTCAGGCAGGTTGCGATCCGACTGCGGCACCGAGCCAGGCCGGCGATGCACGTCGTGCGTCACGAAACCCTGTTCGCGGCTCGGCACATCGAACCACTCCCGATGCGCAAACGAATCGCGGATGTCTTCAAGACCGCTTTCCCAATGCTCGTGCATCGTATCGATGCTGAACTCGTAGTCCTTGTAATGCCCTTCATAGGGCTTGTTCTTATAGATGAGGTGCACCACATTAATCGCGCTGCCGTCGGCCGCTTCTTCGGCGAGACGGAATAGCGGATCGGTCTTGCGCAGCTCCGGCGGCACGTGTGCGAGCAGTTCCTTGATGAAACGTGCATGTTTCTGACGATCCGCCAACATGCCGGTAATCGCCCGCGTGCGGCTCGAGTACTGGATGTCTTTGGCACGCTCGGACACGTCGAGGAAGTCCCCCGGTGCATTGCCTCGCGCGCTCCACAGGTCGACCTGAAAAACCAGCGCATCCTTGTGGTCGGCGTCGCGAAGCACCTCGGTCAGCGGCGTGTTGGAAACGAGGCCACCGTCCCAGTAGTACTCGCCGTCGATCTCAACCGCCGGAAAACCCGGCGGCAACGCGCCCGACGCCATGAAATGCTCTGGTTCCAGGCGCATTTTCGTGTTGTCGAAGTACACCAGGTTGCCGGTCCGCACGTTCACTGCGCCCACCGAAACGCGGATGTCACCGTCGTTGATGCGATCGAAATCGGCGAACTTCAGCAGTGTTTCCTTCAGCTCCGCGGTGTCGTAGTAGCTGACCACGTTGGGGCTTTGCTTGCCGAAACCGGCCATCGGCAACGGCCTGCGCGGTGAGAAAAAGCCCGGCTGGCCCTCTGTCAGCGCGCGCCCGGCTGCCCACAAACTGGCCCACTTGCGCGACAGGTCTTGCGTGCCGAACCCCGGAAGCATCCACGCACCCAGATCACCCACCCAGTCGCGCGGATGGCAAATCGAATTCCAGAAACCGCGTAGCGCTTCCACGCGTTTCTCCGGCGCATTGCCGGCAATGATCGCGGTGTTCAGTGCGCCGATCGAGACGCCCGCAATCCAGTGCGGCTGCACACCGGCTTCGGCGAGGCCCTCGTAGACGCCGGCCTGATAAGACCCGAGCGCACCGCCGCCCTGAAGCACCAGGGCAATTTCGTCGTAGCGCGGCAGCACGAACGCATCCGGCTGCCGGTTAGTTTTTGTTGTGCTGCTGCGCATACGTAACCCCTTATTGCATTGCCCAACCGTGGCTGACGATCACCGACTGCCCGGTGAGCGCATTCGATTCGAAGCCCGCAAGGAACGCCACCGTATTGGCGACGTCCTCGACCGTGGTGAATTCACCGTCGACGGTTTCCCTAAGCATCACGTTCTTGACGACTTCGGCTTCGGAGATACCGAGTTCCTTGGCCTGCTCGGGAATCTGCTTGTCGACGAGCGGGGTGCGGACATAGCCCGGACACACCACGTTCGCGCGGACGCCGCGCGGACCACCTTCCTTCGCGACCACTCGCGCCAGTCCCAGCAGACCATGCTTGGCGGTCACGTAGGGGGCCTTCAGCTTCGACGCCTCGTGCGAATGTACCGAACCCATGTAGACGATCGAACCGCCCTTGCCGCCGGCGTACATATGTTTGATCGCGGCCTTCGTGGTGAGGAAGGCGCCGTCCAGATGGATCGCCAGCATCTTCTTCCAGTTGGAGAACTCATACTCTTCGATGGGAGCAACGATCTGGATACCCGCGTTCGACACGAGCACATCAATACTGCCGAGCTCCTTCACCGCGCGTTCAATGCCGCTATTCACCGCCTCTTCGCTGGTGACATCCATGGCAACTGCGAGCGCCTTGCCGCCTGCAGCGACGATGCTGCTGGCCACCTTCTGCGCGTTCTCGAGATTCAGGTCGGCGATCACCACTGCGGCGCCGAGACTCGCGAGTTTGCGTGCACACTGCTCACCAATACCGCTTGCTGCGCCGGTTACAAGCGCGACTTTATTTTTCAACGACATATTGCTTTCCTTCCCTTATTGATTGACCGCGAGCTTCACGGTTTCGGTTGAGGCCAACTCAGTAGAGGCGAGATAGTCGAAAGCGACCTCGCCAATATCTAGCGTGAGATTGGCAATCACATGCCGCGCGCCGACCACCCGCTTCACCGGCAGATCGGCGACGGGCGCCAACGCGTGCGGATGCAGTTCGAGCGCAGCCGGACCCGACCACGCACCGAGCACGCTCACGTCACGCAGATAGAAGCGCACGAGCTCACATACGCGCGCCGAACCGTCCACGTGCGGGAGTACTTTCAACAGGTAATTGGGTGTGTCCGCAAGCTTCTTGCGTTCAGCCTCGATATCGAGCGGCACATGCTTGAAGCCCATCGTGCCGGTTGCGATACGTTGTGTGCCGTAGTCGAGCGTGCCGAGCAGCGTGTCGTTGCCGTCGACGCTCAAGGTCGGCCGGGCAAGCTTCTTCGGAAAACCCCAGATTTCACGGCCGCCCGCAATCGGGCCTTCGTCATCGAGATACATCGAATGGGTGTAGTTGCCAAGGCGCCCTTGCTGGTCGCGCACCGAGATGACCTGACCGCTTTCGGTGTAGTCACCGAAGCCCGACGAGTCCGGCATGCGAATGAATTCGTAGTGCACAAGATCGTTTTCCGGATGCAACGGCTCCGGCACGATGGCGCGCAGCGCATCGAAATCCGTCTCATAGGAAATAATGAAGTATTCCCGATTGACGAAACGGTACGGCGGCCGAGGATAAGCAGGATTGTGAACGGGCATCGCAAAGGCGTCTTTGCGGATCGAAGCGAGATTCATGAGACTCCTTTATGACTAACGACGCATGCAGCGCCGGTGCAATGTTAGAGGCAATCCTTACGCAAGAAGAGCCGTCATTTATCAATAGACCGTTAACTAAACTGCAACGCTGAGAATGGAACTTCTGCAAAAATCACTTTCAACTTTCAGCCAATTCGTGGACGGCGATTCGGAGTTGACAACAGACAATTGTCCGAAACGCGAAAGTGATTGGCCATTCAACTGCCGTCCGATTGGCTAAGGTTCTATCTGACCGTCACGATGCAAACCCCCGACCATGCCCACCGCTACACCTCCTGATCTGCACCACGAACCCGGTCAAGGGCACTCTCTGGCGCGGCATTACCCTCAGGGGTTGCGAATCGATCCTCATGCTCACACCTGGGCCCAGGTCCTCTATGCGGTCGCGGGTGTCATGTGGGTCGAGGTGGGCCGGGAGGCGCTTCTCGTCCCGCCGCAGCGTGCAGTCTGGCTGCCACCGGGGACCGTGCACTCCATTCACATGATGAGCGCGGTCAAGATGCGCAACATC
The DNA here is from genome assembly GCF_050436665.1 of Paraburkholderia sp. EB58. Lineage (NCBI taxonomy): Bacteria > Pseudomonadati > Pseudomonadota > Betaproteobacteria > Burkholderiales > Burkholderiaceae > Paraburkholderia > Paraburkholderia sp. EB58. The sequence continues at coordinate 124,762 of NZ_JBNDMQ010000026.1, forward strand.
TATCTTCACGAGGACAACGTCCGGCATCTCAGCAAGCACTCTGACGTCTTCGAGATCAATGGGCTGTTGAGAGAGCTCATCACCACCATTGCGGAGCGGGAGTTCGAGCGCGACAACGAGTATCTGCAGACCGCTTATCGTTTCGCAGCCATGGAACTCGGGCACGCGGCGCGCTATTCAATGAGAATTCCACTGCCCGACGAATCAGACCGGCGCCTCGATGTACTCTGCCGCGCGGTGATCGAGAACCCGTCGGTCGGCATCAGCTTCGAGCAACATGCCGCTTCGGTCGGCGCCAGCGTACGCACGCTTTCGCGCCTGTTCACTCGTGCGCTCGGCCTCGGATTTGCGGAGTGGCGCCGCCAGGTGCAATTGGCCATTGCCGTCTCGAAGCTTGCGGGGGGCCAGCCCGTCAATTCGGTGGCACGCTCGCTCGGCTATCGGCCGAGCAGCTTCAGCGATATGTTCCGCCGGGAACTGGGCGTGGCGCCCAGCGATTTCCGCCCCGACGAAACACTGCGCGATGACTAAAAGCCAGGTCTTCGATAGTGCACGCATGCAGAATCGCACCATGCCCCATCGTGACCTGACTGCCGATCAGAGTCGGTGATCCCGCTCATTTCACCAACCCCAGTTGTTCGCGCGCTTCGCGTGCCGTCGCAGCCTCGCCGCCGAGCGACAAGACGATTAAGCTCAGTTCAGGCGTCGTCCACCGTCGACCACGATCGTGACGCCGGTGCTGAATTGCAAGTGGGTCGCGCACGCTTCGATCGCCGCGGCAATATCTTCAGGAGTACCGATGCGTCCGAGGGGCGTTGTCGCAGCGACCTTGTCGTTGAAGTCCACGCCACGTCCCGGCACAAAGCTCGTGTCGACGACGCCGGGGGAAACATTCAAAACCCGGATGCGTGGAGCAAGCGCGCGCGCCAGCGACGCGGCCATCACATCGAGCCCTGCCTTCGCCGCACAGTAGGCGATGTTGCTGCCCACGCCCGTGCTAGCGGAAATCGACGAGACGTTCACGACCAGACCGTCACCGGACTCGTCGAGCAGCGCGCGAAAGGCCCGGATGGCCGCAAACTGCGCGCGCCAGTTGACTTTCATGATTTCGTCGATCAATTCGTCGGTCAGCGCATCGAAGTCGCTGTGCTTGACCGGCTTCGTAAACCCGGCTGTATTCACAAGGATGTCAACCCGTCCTAGCTGAGCCTTCACGCTACTCGCGAGTTCGACGAGCGACGCGCTGTCCGTAATCGCCGTTACCGCCGCGAGATGACCGCTGCCGGGCAACGAATCGACCACACGCTGCGCCTTGGCGACACCAGACTGGCTTGTGACGACGACGGTGGCGCCGGCATTGGCGAGCCGGGTTGCCGTAGCGGCGCCGATTCCACCCGTACCGCCAAGAATGACCGCCACTTTTCCTTCGAGATCGTTGGACACTTTAGTCTCCGCGTTATCGGCCATCGGTTCCAATGAATTTCGCGAGGCCATATCTGGATGCTATCCCCTCAGGAAACGCGGGGCGGACAACCACTTTCGAGTTTCTGCCAGCCCAGGGTTTCCTCCAGGTCGCCAGCCGCGTTACGAAGCCGGGCTGTGTCCAGCCCTCTGAGAAGCATGCTGCGTCTTCACCGCAGCCGAGGAAGCGCTCCAGCCGCCTCCCAAGGCCTTGATGAGAAACACGCTCTGAGCCAGTTGCTCGCCGCGGATGGTGGTATTCAGACGGCGCTGGGTCAGCAGCGCCTGCTGGGCATCGATCACGTCGAGATAGTTGGCAAGTCCATCACGGTAGCGCTCGGTGGCGATTGACAGAACGTGATCCGCGCTGTGGGTCGCCGCGACCGACTCGTCAGACGCCTTGCCCAGATAATTCATGCTCGACATGCCATCCTGGACTTCCTGAAATGCCTTCAGGACAGTGGCCGAATAGTCGTCGACGGAGGCCCGGTACCCCGCTTCGGCGAAGCGGTTCATCGCAACAATCTTGCCGCCTTCAAATACGTTCTCGAAGGCCGAGCCACCCAGTGACCACAGCAGGCTCGACGCGGTGAACAGCGAGCCGCCGGCGACGGACTCGAAGGCAATAGACGGGCTCAGCGTGATGTTCGGATAGTAGGCATTGCGTGCCACGCCAATCCTGGCGTTCGCGGCTGCCACTGCGCGTTCCGCGGCGGCGATGTCTGGACGCCGCTGCAGCAACTCGGAAGGAATCCCAACCGGAACGGACGGAATGCTCGTCGGCATGGTGCCCGCTGCCAAGTGAAACTCAGGTGCGGGCGTGCCAGTCAACGTCGCGAGCGCATGTTCCGCGCGCGATCTCTGCTCGGCGAGCAGTTCCCGCTGTGTCGTCGTCGCCTCGAGTTCGGCCTGTTGCTGGGACAAGTCAAGACCCGACGCATCCCCATCGCGATACCGACTGGTGACGAATTTGAGCGCCGCCTGCTCGTAGTTCACCATCGAATCCACCACCGCCGTCTCTTCGTCCAGTTCTCGGACATCGAAATAGGTCGTGGCAACCTCTGCGGCAATCACCAGCTCCATATTCTGGAAGTCCGCCTTCGACTGCTCGCTGTCGGCTTTCGACGCCTCAACTTCCCGCCGTACACGGCCAAACAGATCAACCTCATAACTGGCCTGCACGCCAACCTGGATATTGTTCTGTACGGTTGAGGGAGTGGGAAACGCGTAGTCCTGCGAGGGCCGGTTTGCCGAAATCCGACTGCGGTCTCCTTGCGCCCCCAGACCCACCGACGGCATCTCGGCAGATTTGACCTCGCCTAGCTCGGCCACACTTTGCGTGTAATGCTCGAAAGCGGACTTCAGCGTCGGATTTGCCGCAGCGGCCTTCTGTTCCAGACCGTTGAGCGCCGGATCATTGAAGAGGGTCCACCAGTCGCCCCGGATCGCATCGTCCTGAGGTTGCGCGGCCTGCCACGGCGCCTCCGGATGCCACGTTGCAGGCGTCTGAACGACAGGTTTGACGTAGTCAGGGCCAACGGCGCAGCCCATGCAGGCACCGACCAATGCCAGTGACAACGCGTGTTTGACAGACTGTTTCATAGCGCACCTTTAGCGGACGGAGACATGCTGGCCATCCTCGAGCGAATCAGGAGGATTGAGTACCAGACGGTCTGTGGCATTCACGCCCTGAGTAATCTGCAGAGTGGTGCCGTAGTCTTCTCCGACCGTCACGGGTTTCAGATAAACCTGGCCATTGGCGTCAATCACCGCGACGCGCAAGCCCTCGGCGCGGAACAGCAATGTATTGGCCGGAATCACGACGGCACCGGTTGACGGGAGATCCAGTTGCACGTCAGCGTACGCGCCGGGCTTCAGCACACCGTCGGGGTTGGGAAGATCGACCTCGATCTGCATCGAGCGAGTGACGGTATCGATCGCATCAGCGGTGCGCACGACGGCCCCGTAGAAGTTCTTTCCAGGAAGTTCGTTAAGCGTGACACGCACTCGATCGCCGTTGCTCACCCGTTGCGAAAAGGCCTCGGGCACGTACACATAAGTCTTCAGCACGTCGTTTTTGGCCAGCATGAACAGCTCTTTACCCGCCCCTTCCGCACCCGCATCGACCAACGCACCGACGTCGATATTGCGTCGCGTGATCACGCCGGGGAATGGAGCCACGATGCTCTTGAAGCGTTCGAGTTCCTGGAGCCGGCCGACTTCCGCATTCGCCGCGTCGAAATCGGCCTGGGCCTGCGCGAGTGCGCTCTGCCGCTCGTCAAGTTCCTGCTGCGACACCGCGTCATCCGAACGCAAGGTCTGCCAGCGTTTGGCCGAAATGTTCGCGAGGTCGAGGCGTGCCTTCACCTGCTCGCGCGACGCTTCGGCCGCGGCCAGTTCCCGGTCAACTTCAGGCGTGTCCACCGTCGCTAGCAGATCGCCTTGCTTGACCGTATCGCCGATGTCTTTGTACCAGTGCGCGATATAACCCGTGCTTCTGGCGTAAATCGGCGACTCCGTGTAGCCCATGAGCGTACCAGGCAGCGTGACCGTCCGATCGGCGGGTCCGGCTTTCGGTTTGACCGCCGTCACGAATTGTTCGGCGTTCTCGCTAGCCGTCCTCTCGAGCGCATTGGCGTGCGACGAACGATCCCAGATCGCCTTCACGCCTAGCAGCGCAAACGCAATAGCCACCATCACTGCAATCTTTGAGGCGCGTTTTACTGCGGTTGAATCATTGTTCGACCCAGCGTCGCGACTGGACACCGGCACAACAGAATCATGGATATTGGACATGGTCATTCTCCAAGCGCCGGAGCTTCGGCATTGTGTTGGGAACGCTTCCTGTGCAGGAGCGCAAAAACAGAAGGAACGAAAAGCAGGGTCGAGAACGTGGCGAACAGCAGGCCGCCGATCACCGCGCGCCCTAATGGCGCGTTCTGCTCGCCGCCGTCACCCATGCCGAGTGCCATCGGAATCATCCCGATGATCATGGCAAGCGCGGTCATCATTACGGGGCGTATCCGCGTAGCGCCCGCTTCGTATGCCGCCGTCAGCGCATCGCAACCTGCCGCCAGGCGTTCGCGTGCAAACGAGACGAGCAGAATGCTGTTGGCTGTCGCCACGCCCATCGTCATGATTGCCCCCATCAATGCAGGGACGCTCAGCGTGGTCTCAGTGAAAAACAGCATCCAGGCGATGCCGGCCAATGCAGCAGGAAGCGCGGTGATGATGATGAAAGCGTCAACCCAGGTCTGGAAATTGACCACGATGAGCAGATAGACGAGCACGATCGCCATCACGAGCCCCACGCCGAGCGCCAGAAACGACGAGTTCATGGTCTGAACCTGGCCGCGCAGCGTGACACGTGCCCCACGGGGCAAGGTGGGCTGAACCTGCTTGATCAATTTCTGAATCTGGCCGCTAACTGAGCCCAGATCGCGTCCGTCGACGTCCGCGTAGATATCGACCGTTGGCATGATGTTGTAGTGCGTCACAACAGCAGGCTGAATCTCCGGCTTGACCTGCACGAGATTGGCGAGCAATTGGGTCGGATACCCTGATCCAACGTGCGACACCGGTGTGCGCAGCAGATCATCCAGCGTATTGATGCGGTATTGCGGCGACTGCACGGCAACGTTGTAGACCACCCCGTTCTTGCTCAGCCAGAATGACGGCGAAGTCTGGAAGCTCCCGCTCAGTGAATCGAGCATATTCTCCGCGACGTCCGTCGCGTTCAGCCCAACTTGCTGGATCTGGGTGCGGTTCATGCGCAAGTCGATACCGGGGTTGTTATCCAGCTGGTAGACGTGCACATCGACTGCACCGGGAATCTTGCGCATCCGATAAGACAGATTGTTCGCAATACTGCGCAATTTCACCGGGTCGTTGCCGGCAAACTGAACGTCGATTGCCGCCGGCGAGCCAAAGTTGAGAATCTGCGTCACCATGTCCGCCGGCTGGAAGAAGAACTCGGCGCCGGGGTACTTCCTGGCCAGTTCGGTCCGCAAGGTTCGAACGTAATCGCGCGTGTTGCCGTGCTTGCCTTCCTTCAGGGCAATCAGGATTTCCGCATCCGCGTTGCCAATCGTGCCGCCGTTGCTGTAAGCCAGATTGATACCGCTGACCGGCAAGCCGATGTTGTCCAGGATCGTGTCGAGGTCACTAGCAGGAATGACCTGGCGGATGGTGCCTTCAACTTCGTCAGCCAGTTTGGCCGTCTCTTCGATCCGCATGCCCGTCGGTCCACGCATGTGCAGACGGATCTGACCCGAGTCGACACTCGGGAAGAAATCGCGTCCCAGCGTCAGGAAGAGCCCGCAGGAGGCGATACAAGCGCCAAGGAAGATCGTGACAAACAGGGAACGGCGAGCCAACACCGCCTGCAGCACTGCTACATAGCCAGCACGCAGGCGCTCGAAGCCCGCTTCGAAGCGGCCCTGCACACGGTGGAACAGGTTGGGGCTGGAATTGACTTCATGGTGCGACACGTTGGCCATCAGAAACTTGACCAGCGTCGGCACGAGCGTACGCGACAGCAGGTAAGAAGCCATCATCGCGAACACTACGGCCTCGGCGAGCGGCACGAAGAGGTACTTCGCCACGCCGCTCAGGAAAAACATTGGCACGAAAACGATACAGATACACAGTGTCGAAACCAGTGCCGGCACCGCAATCTCACCAGCACCCGTGAGGATGGCTTCTTCCAGGGGTGTGCCGAGATGCAGGTGACGCTCGATGTTTTCGATCGTCACGGTCGCGTCGTCGACGAGAATCCCCACGGCCAGCGCCAGACCACCGAGTGTCATCAGGTTGATGGTCTGTCCACAGATGCTGAGCAGGATGATGGACGACAGAATCGACAACGGGATTGATACGGCGATGATCACCGTGCTGCGCCAGCTGCCGAGGAACATCAGGATCATGGCAGCTGTCAGCGCCGCGGCAATCGCCGCTTCGCGGATCACGCCCGTAATGGCACTTTTGACAAACACGGATTGGTCAAAGAGCGGCGTAATGCGCAACTCCTTGGGCAAGGAGGCTGCCGCCAGCGGCAACATCTTCCGCAGGTCACTCACAATCTGCAGTGTCGACGAACCGCCATTCTTGAGGATTGGCTGAAGCACGCCGCGTCGTCCATCCTGGCGGACGACGTTGGTTTGCGGCGAGAAGCCATCGCGCACGTGGGCCACCTCGCTGAGGTAGGTGGTCGAACCATTTTTCGTACTAACCGGAATGGAATTCAACTCGGAAATGGCCTCAGGCGCACCATTCACGTCGACCTGGTACTCCGTAGCGCCGAGCTTCGCTGTTCCCGACGGCAAGATCAGGTTCTGCGCGGTCACGACGTTCACGACGTCAGCCGGCGTCATACCCTTCGCCAGCAATGCCTGGGTATCGAGGTCGACCGCAATGACGCGCGATTTCCCGCCGTACGGATACGGGACTGCCGTGCCGGGAATGGTCACGAGCTGGGGACGCAGAAAGTTCATCCCGAGGTCGTTCAACTGCTGCTCTGACAGCGTGTCGCTGGACAGGCCCAACTGGATAATCGGTACGCTCGAAGCCGAATATTTGATGACGAGTGGCGCGGTGATGCCAGGCGGCAATACACGCAGCGTCTGCTGCACGTTGGCGACGGCCTGAGCCACAGCCATCGGTACGCTGGCACCCGGGCGCAGGTAAAGCTTGATCACCCCAACGCCGGCGAGAGACGATGACTCGATGTGATCGATGTCGTTCACGGTTGTGGTAAGGCTCCGCTCGCTCACGGTCACGATTCGCTGCGCCATATCGGTCGCATCGAGTCCGTTGTAACTCCAGATGATGCTGACTACGGGTATGTTAATTTCCGGAAAAATATCCGTTGGCATCCGCAGGAGTACGAATGGTGTAGCTAGCAGAATGAGGATGGCCGCGACAATAAATGTCAGCGGTCTCCGTAACGCGATATTGACGATCCACATGGCATTCGGTCACCTAAGAAGTCAGTCCTTCGCTTGAACGCTTCCGCCATTGTTGCGATTGATCATTGGGGCAGGCAGGCTCAGGCAACTGAACTGCAGGGTAAAAAGAGGTCGAATCAGTGACCGGAGTGTATTTGGCCTACTAAGAGTCGGCCGGACAAACACTTCTGTATCTCTGCCACGCGGGCCGCGCTGAAGCTTCTCCGTGAACCGCCCGTTCGCCGGCAAAGGGCCTAGGCACGGGCACTCTTCCAGTCCGCGCAGCGACAGTTATCCGAAGCGACAAGAATCACTTTCCGTGCGGAATATGTGTGGTAACAAACCTCACCTTTAGACTCCCTCTTGTTTTTGGGTGAGCCCTTTTTGATGTATAGCCAGGTGCCGGCGATGAAAGGAAGGTTTTCAGACTCGGAATTCGAGCGCAGCGGCGCGTCGGGAGAATAAACAATGGTCGATCTGAACGATCCACTTACGCAGGCATGCGTAGCGTCCGTGCTGTTTGGAATCGCGCTGTTTGTGCGTCCGCTGAAATTGCCGTTTCTGCGGGCCGCGCTGCGTATTAGCGTATTTGCAGTCCTGACCGCCGCACTGCTGCATGCCGGCATTTCGCCAACCCGGTCTATACCCGCGTGGCCGTCGGTCATCCGCCACGGGGTGGGTGAGATACTGGTGGGGTTCTGGTGGTTGGGTGGCGCCGCCGTCGTCAACAGCGTCGTTAGAGCATCACTGATAGTTCGCGGGTGCCCCGCACGCGAGCGGCTGATCCAGGACATCGTGGCGACACTCGCCTATATCCTCGCAGCGCTACAGATCAGCGACAAGGTGTTCGGCCTGCCGGTAGGCGCACTGCTTGCGACTTCCGGCGCCGTTGCGATCGTGGTGGGCCTAGCGTTGCAGAGCGCGTTAGGCGATGCGTTTTCCGGAATCGTGCTTAATCTGACGCGGCCGTACCGGATTGGTGATTGGATCGTTGTCGACTCAACGCTTGAGGGGCAGGTCATCGAGACGAACTGGCGAGCGACGCATCTCATGACGGTTGAGCGGAACGTCGCCATTGTCCCGAACAGCGTGATTGCCAAGACGCGCTTCATCAATACGAGTACATCCGCGGCGCCACGCGGTGTCACTGTCCGTCTACAGTTGCGGCCCGACGTGCGCCCTAACACTGCCATCACGGCACTCACTCGCGCCACCGGGGAGCATAGCGAGATTCTTGAAGCGCCCGAGCCGCAAATTTCGATCCGATCCTCGACGGTCAGCTTCGTCGACTATGAGGTGCGCTTTTTCATTTCGCGGCAGGCCAACGAAGCGCAGGCATCAACGCAATACCTCGACATGGCGTTTCAGCATCTGGACTCCCTTGGCGTGTCGCGATCTCCCATCGGCCTTACCCCAGACTCCGCGACCAGCAATCAATGATCACCCGGACGCCCGGTTCAGCGCACGCCATCTTCATTTTAAAGTCGTGCACACGAAGCACCGCTGACACAATGCTTAAACCAATTCCCGAACCAGGAAGATGTTGCGTCTTCTCGCTCCGGTAAAAGCGCTGCAGCACCACCTCGCGCTCAGCGGCTGGAATACCCGGACCCGTGTCGGCGATGCTGACCTGCGGGCCACCTGGCGTCTTCCGCAATTCCATCTTTACGGTGCCGCCCTCTGGGGTGAACTTGATTGCGTTATCCACCAGATTACTGAGCGCCTCGAACAGCAGGTTGCGGTCCCCGTGGATGTCCGGCATCGGCTCTACGTGCATGATGAATTGAATCGACCGGCTTTCGGCTAGCGGCTCGTAAAGCTCGCCGACTTCCCGCACGAGTGCGTCCAGTTGGATGTCCGCAAACCCCTCGCGACGTTTCAGCGCCCCGATCTCCGAGATGCGCAAAATTGCCCGGAACCGCTCCAGCAGACGATCCGTATCGGATCGCGCGCGCGCAATCAGGTCCAACATTGGCCGGTCGTTGAGGAACTCGGCTCGTTGCACCATGTTGCCGAGCAGCACAATGACATGCGCAAGCGGTGTGCGGAGATCGTGGGCAATGCTATCGCACGTGCCCTTCACCTCGGCAATCAGGCGCTCGATCTCATCGAGCATGCGATTGACGAGATGCGACAGCATGTCGATTTCATCGCGGCCGCCAGTCGGCAGACGCTGGTTCAGATCGCCCTGCGAGATACGCTGCGTGACGCGACGGATCGCCCTCACGCGCCGCATCTGCCGCGCACTCATGGCGAGGCCTAAAGCGATGCCTGCGGCCAGGCAAAACATGCCGCCCATCGCGAATGCGTTGATTATCGCCTTACGGACGCGAAAGATGTGGGAGACATCGCGGCTGACTAACAAAATGTCTCCGTTCTTGCGCCGTTCCGCCATGGCGCGCACCAACGGTGCCGGTTGGTTGCCGGTAATCGTCAGCGTGTGCGTCAGCGTCTCGCAAACCCTGTCGACGGCTAACTGTGAAGGAAACGCCGTTACGTCGCCCGCGATGTATCTGCCGTCCGGCGTAAACAAACCGTAGTAATTCTCGTGCGTGCGCGAGTTTTCGAGGCGGTTACGGATCGAATCGGGCAGCACGTTGTCCGGCGTCGAATCGAAATAGATCATTTGCCAGTCCATCACAACATCAACCTCGTGTTCCATCTGCGCCGTTACCGCATGCTCGACGAAGACCAGCAGCAATAACAACGAAAACAGAAAGGTGACTGTATAGATGAATAACAGCCGGGAGGTCATCGAGGTCCAGCGACGCTGACGCTCCGCCGGTTCGGTCGGGAAGGGAGATTTCATCGAAACCATGGTTCGTGCGGGAGTGGATTTCGCAGCGCATCGCATGCGATATTGCGCGACCTGCTACGCGATTCACCTACCTTGCATCATTCACGCTGAATTCGGATAGACAATCGACGGTCAGTAGGAAAGCACATTTTGCGAAATCTCGCTCTGCAGCGGACAGGGTGCAGATTAGTGGCCTCACCCGGACAGCCGCGTGGCCGCCTGATTAAATAAAATTTAACGGGTGATTGGGCGAAACACTATTGTCCGCGTCGACAAGAATCTTTTCTAACAACGCCAGCGCCCGAATATGCACGGATGTAGCCCACAAATCGCGGCGTTTTAAATAACCGTCAGTTCCCGGCCATTTTCGCGCCACTTGAAATTTGTATGATGAGCAGACCGAGTGCCGAACACTAAAGCGGCATCCGCATCCCATCCACCGTGGTTCAGCGGAGAATTAGATTCATGAGCAAAGAGCCCCAGAAACCGGACCCCAGCGCAGACGATTCTACGGCGGTGCTTGAACGTCCGACGCGTCGATCGTTCCTGACCCGCGTGGGTGCTGCCGGAGTCGCAATCGGCACCGGGCAGCTTCATTCAGTTGCCCTCGCGGATTCCGATACCAACCAGGAAGCGGAAGCGCCGGCAGCGGCGATTGCGTCTGACGATAGTGCCAATATACACGTCCGGTTGAACGTCAACGGTACGAATCACGAGCTGGATATCGATCCACGCACAAGCTTGCTCGACTGCGTGCGCGAGCATCTGCACCTCACCGGCACCAAGAAGGGTTGCGATCACGGCCAGTGCGGCGCGTGTACGGTCCATGTCGATGGCAGGCGAGTGAACTCGTGCCTGAGTTTGGCCGCCACCCATGAGGGAGAGGCAATCACGACTATTGAAGGCATCGGCAAGCCGGGCGCGCTCCATCCGATGCAGGCAGCCTTCGTTGAACACGACGGCTTCCAGTGCGGGTACTGCACGTCTGGGCAAATCATGTCTGCCGTCGCGCTTCTCCACGAGCCTTACGGTCACAGCGACGACGATGTCAAGGAAGCCATGAGCGGGAACATCTGCCGCTGTGGGGCCTATACGAACATCGTGTGCGCGATCCAGCAAGTTCGTCGCAAGGTTTAAGCGGAGCTTACACATGGAAACCTTTCAGCTTAAACGCGTCGCCAATGTCGATCAGGCGATCGGACTCGCACAGCCTGCCGCTAGCGGTCAACCCAATGGTGCGTCGACCCGCTTCCTCGCTGGAGGAACGACGCTGCTCGATCTGATGAAGCTCGACGTCGAACGTCCGACGCAGGTGATCGACATTCATCGCCTGCCGCTCGATCAGGTCGAGGCAATCGACGGCGGTGGCGTCACGATAGGCGCAACGGTACGCAATTCCGACCTCGCCAATCATCCGTTAATCAAGAGCCACTACCCGGTTCTGTCGCAGGCGTTGCTATCCGGCGCATCCGCCCAATTGCGCAACATGGCGACCACCGGCGGCAATCTCTTGCAGCGCACACGCTGTGTCTACTTTCGCGACACCGTCACGCCCTGCAACAAGCGCGAACCTGGCACGGGCTGTTCCGCGATTGATGGATATAACCGGAATCTGGCCATCCTCGGGACCAGCGAGCATTGCATTGCGACTAATCCCTCGGACATGAACGTCGCGATGACCGCGCTCGAGGCCACGATCCACGTGCAAAACGCGCAGGGCAAGCGGGACATCGCCATTGACGATTTCTTCCTGTTGCCCGGGAACACGCCCGAACGTGAAACCACGCTCAACCCCGGCGAGCTCATTACCCACGTGACGCTCCCCGCGCCGGTGCCCGGCAATCGCAGCGTTTATCTCAAGCTACGCGACCGCGCATCGTATGAATTCGCTCTGGCCTCGGCGGCGGTCGTCGTGCGGGTCTCGTCGGGCAAGATCGATCACATCCGCATCGCGTTAGGCGGCGTCGGCGTCAAGCCGTGGCGCTCAAAAGAGGCCGAAGCCCAACTGCTCGGGCGAAGCCCAGACGCCACGGCCTTCCGGGCCGCGGCCGAAGCAGCGCTACAGTCGGCCCGCGTACAAAGCCAAAACGGCTTCAAGGTCGAACTCGCCAAGCGGTGCATCCAGCACGCACTCACACTTGCCACACAGACTGCCTGATGCGACGGTCGCAACGGTCGTGACGCGGAGAGAATATGCAATTAGCCAGCAATAAAACGCAGCCGATAATCGGCGGCGAGATTACTCGAATTGACGGGCCGTTCAAGGTCAGCGGCACCGCCACCTATAGCTCGGATATCAACTTGCCCGGGACGCTTTATGCCGTGCCTGTTTGCGCGACGATCGCCAAGGGGCGTATCACGCGTCTGGACACAGCCGCGGCTGCAGGCATGCCGGGAGTCCGGGCCGTCTATACGCGCGAGAACATCGGCAAGTTCTATCGCGTCAGTTTTGCAACCGACATCCACATCGACGAAAAGCGCCCTCCGTTCGAGGATGACAACATCTACTACTACGGCCAGTACATCGGTGTGGTGGTGGCGGACACATTCGAACAGGCAACCGCGGCGTCGCGAGTGGTCAAGGTCGCGTACGAATCAAGTCGCCCCGATGTCCGCATTGAAATGTCGGCAGAGCAGACACCGAGCGTCGATACGCAGCGAGGCGACGTGGACAGCGTTTTCGCGGCCGCCCCTGATGCGCTGAAGCTGGACCAGACCTATACGACGCCCATTGAAACGCACAACCCCATCGAACTGCATGCGACAGTGGCCGTGTTCGATGGCTCGAACTATACGTTTTACGAAACGTCGCAATCGATCGTCAACCAGCGCCTCGTCATGGCGCAGATGCTCGGCGTGTCGCAAGACCAGGTACGCGTGATCATGAAATACCTGGGGTCCGGATTTGGCGGCAAGCTGTTTCCGTGGTCGCACTCCTTGCTCGCTGGCGCTGCGGCCCGCAATCTGCGGCGGCCCGTCAAGCTGGTGGTGACCCGCGAGATGATGTTCCACAACGTGGGCCACCGTACCAACACGCAGCAGCGCATGCGCCTGTCGGTAACGCCCGAGGGACATTTCACATCGTTCCAGCAGGACTACGTCTACCAAACCTCTCGCAGGGAATTGCGCAAGGAGAATTGCGGCGAGACAACAGGCTATCTGTACAGCTCGCCTAACCTGCGCGCGACCGCAGCGTATGCCCGCCGGGACGTCGCACCGAGTACCTCCATGCGAGGACCAGGCGCCGTTCCCGGCCTGTTCGCCATCGAGTCGGCCGTCGACGAACTCGCCATCAAGCTCAATATTGATCCGGTCCGCTTCCGCCTGATGAACGAGCCCGCGATCGACGAAGGCTTGAAGGTGCCGTTCTCTTCGCGTCACCTGAAGGAGTGCATCACGACCGGCGCCGAAAAGTTCGGCTGGGCACAGCGTACTCCGGGGGTCGGGTCCATGCGGCGTGACGGCCTGGTGGTGGGCTGGGGCATGGCAGCGGGGTCGTGGGCCGCGCGGCGGCTTGTGACAGAAACCATTGTTGAACTTCACGTTGATGGAACGGCGCGCGTGTCGACAGCGACCCAGGATATCGGCACAGGCACCTATACCATCCTCGCGCAGTTGGTCGCTAGTGTGACCGGCATTCCGCTCGAGCGGGTTTCCGTGGTCATCGGGGACACACGCTTGCCGCCCGGGCCAATGTCCGGCGGCTCGATGGCCACCGCATCGGTCATTCCGGCCGTGGAGCAGGCGGCGCAAGCAGCGATGCAACAGATTCTGGTCGCAGCGTCTCAGGCGGACAATTCCCCGTTCAACGGCCAGCCGGTCACCGAGCTTGCCTTCGAACGTGGCATGGTCTACCGGAAAGGCACATCGCCAGGCGCGGGCGTACCGTTCGAGCGAATCCTTGCGCCGGCAAACGTCAACATGGTGGTCGGAAGGGGACGGTCCGGCGCGAGCGCGAACGATGCGGACGCGTCCAAAGTGTCGATTCACTCGTATTGCGCGAATTTCATCGAGGTCACGTGGCAGCCTGAAACGGCACGGTTGCGAGTCAACCGCGTAGTAAGCATGATCGACGGCGGCAGGATTATCAACGCGCGCACGGCCCGCAACCAGATCGAAGGAGCCGTCGTGATGGGTCTCGGCATGGCGCTGTTTGAGGAAACGCAATACGACGCGCGCAGCGGTGCCCCGATCAACCGCAACCTTGCCGACTACGTCATGACCACGCATGCCGATGCGCCGAAGATCGACGTGACCTTCCTCGACTATCCGGACCTCGCGTTGAACCCGCTCGGCGCGCGCGGCGTCGGCGAAATTGGCATGGCGGGGATTGCGCCGGCCATTACAAACGCCGTGTACCACGCAACGGGTGTACGGGTGCGCAATCTGCCGGTTCGGATCGAGGACCTGTTAGCGACTCAAGCCTCCGTGTAACCGGAACACCCCGCCCTGAACCGTTGTTCGACCCACCGCTTGCGAAAGCGGTGGGTTAAGCACTTGCTCCGCAGGCCAAGACAGGCCCCGGTCTCAGTAGCACCCGCAAACGGCGATATCATAGTCAGACCGGACGCAGCAGTTCACTGCAAGGACCGCGTCCTGACTTGATGGAATCCGCCATGGGCAAAGACTCTTTAGGCAATATCCCCGACCTGTCTTCAGGAGGGAGCCGCTACCATCAGGTATATCCCACGCTTGATGAGAGGCAGCTGGCGATATTGGAGGGATACGGCCAGCGCCGCAAGCTGAAGCCCGACGACATCCTCTATTCCGAAGGCGACCGGCACACCGGGATGTTCGCCATTCTCTCCGGAACGATCGAGGCGTACAGAGCGTCCGTTGAAGGGCCGGTATTATTGGGCACACATGGCCCCGGCAGTTTCACCGGCGAGGTCGCCACACTCGCCGGCCGGGCTGCGGTCGCCACGACACGCGCCATCTCCGATTGCGAGGTCATCGTCATTGATGAAGAATCGCTCCGCGCGCTCGTAATCGCCGAGGCCGAGTTGAGCGAAACCATCATGCGCGCGTATATCTTGCGCCGGGTCGCTTTCATTCAGGGCCAGCATGTAGGCGTTGTGGTGATTGGCAGTACATCCTCCGGCCCCACGCTACGCTTGCGCCACTTCCTGAGCCGCAACGGTCAGCCCTCCGCCTACTTCGATATCGTCGAGCACACCGAGGCTAAAGAACTCCTTTCGCACTATGACGCAACGGAAGCCGACATTCCGGTTGTAATCACGTTGCAAGGCGTTGCGCTGAAGCAACCCAGCCACAGGGCCGTCGCAGATGCAATTGGCCTCAGTCCGGACAGGCTCGATGGCGAGCATTTCGACCTCGTGGTGGTGGGCGCGGGGCCCGCAGGGCTCGCGGCCGCCGTTTATGCCGCGTCGGAGGGATTGAAGGTGGCGGTTCTGGATGCCAAGGCGCCGGGCGGCCAGGCCGGAACCAGTTCGAAGATCGAGAATTACTTTGGCTTTCCGACGGGCATATCGGGGCAGGCGCTGGCCGGCCGCGGCCTTTCGCAATGCCGCAAGTTCGGTGCCGAGGTCGGCGTGCCGATCGAGGCGCTGGCCATCGACTGCACGGACACCCAATCGTTTCACATCGGCCTCAATCAGGACGAGTGCGTCTACGCTCGTGCTGTCGTCATTGCCACCGGCGCGCGCTATCGGAAGCCGGACCTGCCCCGTCTCGAGCATTTCGAGGGTCGCGGCATCTATTACAGTGCGACATTCATGGAGGGTGCGTTCTGCAACAACGAAGAGCTGATCGTGGTGGGCGGCGGAAATTCGGCCGGACAGGCTGCGGTATTCCTTGCGAGATTCGCGCGGCATGTTCACGTCGTGATTCGTGGCGATGGACTTAGTGCGAGCATGTCGACCTATTTGATCAGACGAATCGACGCCGCGTCTAACATCACGCTCCACACGAGGACCCAGATCGTCGAGTTATGCGGCGAGTCGAGACTTGAGGGAATCAAGTGGAATCGACAGGGGCAGATCGAACACAAGCCTATCCGGCATGTTTTCCTTTTTCTTGGGGCTCAGCCCAATACCCGCTGGCTTGGCGACTGTGTCGCGCTCGATAAGGATGGGTTTGTGCTGACAGGCGCCGATACCGGCGACAAGTGGAAAGCAAATCGGCCGCCGCATGATCTCGAGACAAGCCGGCCTGGAGTCTTTTCTGCCGGCGATGCGCGCAGCGGCTCCGTCAAGCGGGTAGCCGCAGCCGTTGGCGAGGGAGCGGCCGCCATTCAGGCGGTTCATCAATATCTTGCTCTCTACGCGTGAGATCTGCCGCCGTCGTTAAGTCAGCGGGCGAGCGCGGATGACGTGTTTTCGCGCTCCTGCAACAGCCGCCATTGAACCTTTCCGCTGGCTGTTCGGGGCAGGCTGGCCACGAATTCGACGATCCGGGGTACCTTGTACGAAGCCATATGCGCGTGCGCCCATTCAATGATCTGCTCTGCCGAGACATCGTAACCGGCGCGTAAGACCACCCAGACCTTTACCGTCTCACCGCGGCGCGCGTCGCGCGCTGCCACGACGCAGGCTTCCTGAATCGCGGGGTGTTCAAACAGCATGGTCTCGACTTCCGCGGGCCACACCTTATAACCGGACACATTGATCATTCGCTTCAGCCGGTCGACAAAAAAGAAATATCCGTCCTCGTCGATATAGCCGAGGTCACCCGTGCGCAGATAACGTATCCCCGCGACCTCGACAAAGGCGTCGCGCGTGGCGTCGGGGCGTCCCCAGTAGCCCTTGAACACCTGCGGGCCGCTGATCAGAATCTCGCCCGTTACCTGCGGGCCGAGAACCTCGAGCGTGGCCGGATCGACCACAATCGATTCCGTATCCTGTATCGGTATGCCCAGACACTGCCGCTTGCAGCGCTGTGGCGGGTTGATGTGCGTCGCCGAGATCGTCTCGGACAGTCCGTAACCCTCCATATAGGGCGCGCCCAGACGGGCTTCAATGCGTTGCGCCAATGCCTTCGGCATGGCGGCGCCACCACCGGCCAGGCGCTCGATGGAACTCAGGTCGAAACGTTCGAGATCGGGCTGGCTCATGAAGTCGATCATCATCGTCGATATGGCAATCCAGAACCCAACGCGATAACGCTCGATCAAAAGCGCGGCACACCGGCTGTCCCATCGCGTCATCACCACCATGGTCGAACCGAGAGAGATCGCTACATTCATGGATTGCTGCATGCCAGTGACATGGAACATCGGCATCGCGCATAGAAAGACCGAGTCGGGCGACAACTGACACCATTGCACGGAAGCCGCGACCACGTGCGCGGCGCTGCGATTGGTGTGCATGCATCCTTTCGGGGCAGCAGTCGTGCCGGACGTGTAGGGGATCACCGCGAGATCCTCTGCCGATGCGACGTACGCCGACGGCTGCTGGGCGGCCGCAAGCGCGGCGCGCCAGCGTATGGCTCTCGGCGCCGAAGTCGCGGAGAACTCGGGATAGACATCGAGGTCGGGCGGTGCCTCGGTTAGCACGGCCGGCAGTCGCAGGTCGGTGTTGTGAGCAAGATAGTCGGCGTACCGCGCCACAATCGCATGACTGATTGCGTCGCCGAGAAGCGGCCGGGCATGCTCGTAGAGCTCCTCACCCAGCAGAACGATCTTTGCACCGCAGTCCTCAATAATGTGCCGAAGCTCGTCGGTAATGTTCATAGGATTCACCGGCACCACCACGGCATTAGCTCGCAGGATTGCGTAGTAGCCGATGACGTATTGCGGGCTATTCTGCATATACAGCGCGACGCGATCGCCACGCGCGACGCCGCATTGACGCTGCAGAAAACCGGCCAGCGCCTCCACTTCTTGCTGCAATTGCGCGTAACTCAGCGCCCCGCCGTAGTAGTAAAGCGCTGTTTTACCGGGATATCGGCTGGCGGAGGTTTCGAGGTTTTCATACAGCGAAGGCTGCGGCGATGACAGGTGGTGGGCAAGGCCGTCTGGCCAGTACGGTGAATAGTTCACGTTTGCCTCCTTCAGCGGGATCCCGGCTGCCTGCAGCGGTTGATTAAGCTTAGTACGTCAACCGCGACGTGACACAGTATCGAAGGTGGCCCCAGTATCAGGAGGAGCGATGATCGGTTATGGCATCATCAGACAAATAGCAGTTCGAAGGGCTCGAACGGCATCGCCTGTAATATCTCGAGAATCGACAACCGTGGCGGCCCAGATCGCCGGCAATCGCAAACAACATGGGTCATCCCTTCCTGACACCAATCCATGCTATCAACTTCTAGTGCGAATGGCACTTACTTAAGCCCGTGGCGCGTGCCCATATTTTCGGATGCGCTCGCGTGCGATGTGACGAGGCTCTTTCAGCCATGGGTAAGACT
>NZ_JBNDMQ010000027.1:0-131889 GCF_050436665.1 Paraburkholderia sp. EB58
TCTTACCCATGGCTGAAAGAGCCTCGTCACATCGCACGCGAGCGCATCCGAAAATATGGGCACGCGCCACGGGCTTAAGTAAGTGCCATTCGCTCAACGTGCCGGTCGGCATTCTGACCTCGCTCGCCGTGATGCAGTTTGTCGAAGATCCGCCCTGGCGCGAGAAGAACGGCGGCAAGGTGTCGATCGACTATATCGGCATTACGCTGATTGCGATTGGCCTCGGCTGCCTGCAGGTGATGCTCGATCGCGGCGAGGACGACGACTGGTTTTCATCGCGCTTCATCTGCACGTTCGCCGTGCTGTCGGTGGCCGGCATCGTCGGGGCGATTTACTGGCTGCTCTATACGAAGAAGCCGGTGGTCGATCTAAGGTGCATGAAAGATCGCAACTTCGCGCTCGGCTGCGCCAGCATGGCGGCCTTCGCGATGATCCTCTATGGCAGTGCAGTGCTCGTACCACAACTCGCGCAGCAGCAACTCGGTTATACGGCCACGCTGGCGGGACTCGTGCTGTCGCCTGGCGCGATATTGATTGTCATGGAGATCCCGATCATCAGCCGCGCGATGCCCTATGTGCAAACCCGCTTTCTGGTGGCGACCGGCTTCCTGCTGCTCGCCGGCGCCCTTGCCTATTCGCATACGCTGGTGCCGGATGTCGACTACGCGACGCTCGTCAAGATGCGCAGCGCGCAGTCGATCGCCATCGGTTTTCTGTTCGTGCCGATCACGACGCTCGCCTATCTGACCGTGCCGCGCGAACTCAACGACGACGCCTCGGCCCTCTTCACGATGTTTCGGAACGTGGCTGGGTCGATCGGCATTTCCCTGTCCACGGCGCTGATCCGCGAACGTACCCAGGCGCGCATGGCTCACCTGTCCGAACATATGTCGACGCTCTCGCAGAACTACAACGACACGTTGCAGCGGACCGCGCATACGATCGCCGGCATGACCGGTCAGCCGCTCGCGCAGGCCTTGCAAACGGCCACCGGGCAGCTCTATACGACCTTCATTTCGCAATCGACGATTCTTGCCTACGTGGATGTGTTCGCCTATCTCGGCGTGTTCTGCTTCCTTTTCATTCCGGTGACATTCTTCTTTTCTCCGACCAAAGCCGCCGGCGGCGCGGGAGGCCACTGATATGAGCCGCGCTCGACGTACCTTCGTTTCCCGGTTGTCCGCGCTGCAGACCGCTACGCCTTTCGCACCACCTGTTGCACGAGCCATTGTGCGGAGTGTTGCTCGGACAGTTGCATGGCCTGCCCTACCGTTTGCGCTGCTGCTTGCGCCATCCGCAGCGCTGCTGCTTGGCGCCTGCTCGGTCGGTCCGAACTTTCACGCGCCGCAAGCCGAGGCGCCAGCGCAATGGCACGATCCGCAACAGGCGGCCTCGGCGCCGGCTGCTGCTTCGGGGACATCAGGGGCATCGGGCGTCCCGGTTGCCTCGGTGCCGACCATGGACTCGGATCCCGATCCGCGCTGGTGGCGCAGCTTCGCGGACCCTACGCTTGATGGCCTGATCGAGCGCGCCGCCCGCGGCAATCTCGATCTGCAGGAAGCGGTGTTGCGCATCGTCGAGGCCCGCACCCAGGAGCAAAGCGCCGCGGCGCAAGGCTTGCCGAATGTGCGCGCGAGCGGCAGTTACCAGCGCGAACAGTTGGGCGCCAAGGGCTTTCTCGAATCGGCAGGCGTTTATAACAAGGTCGATCAACTGGGCGCGCCAAATTCGCCGATCAACGCTATTGCTCCCGGCGCGGGCGCTGCGGTGGAAAACGGCGCCAACAACGTCCTCAACCAACTGACCTCGCCGATCAATCTCTGGCAGGTTGGCTTCGATGCCTCGTGGGAACTGGATCTGTTCGGCCGCGTGCGCCGCTCGGTTGAAGCGGCCCATGCGCAGACCGAAGCGGCGCTGGAAAGCCGCAACGATGCGCTGGTGTCGCTCGAAGCCGAGGTCGCGCAAACCTATATGCAATTGCGCGGCGCGCAGGCGTTGCGGCAGATTACGCAGAGCCTTGTCGATCAGCAGAGCGAGATTGTCAGGTTGACGCAAAGCCAGGCCAAAGTGGGACTCGCCAGCGAGTTGGACGTGAAGAGCGCCTCGGCGCAACTCGCACAGACGCAAGCGCAGTTGCCGCAATACGATCAGCAGATCGCACAGGCGCTGAACGGTCTGTCGTATCTGCTTGGTGAACCGCCGGGTTCGCTTGAGGCGGAACTGTCCACGCCTGCCGAGGTGCCGCCCGTGCCGCCGGCTGTGCCGGTGGGTTTGCCGTCGACGCTCGCGCGCCGGCGCCCCGACATTCGCCGCGCCGAGGCGAGTCTGCACGCCGCGACCGCCGATGTCGGCGTAGCGGTGGCGCAGTTCTATCCGGATATCTCGCTGACCGGCCAGGTCGGCACGCGCGCCACGAACGCGAGCGGCTTGACCCATTGGTCGAGCCTGTTTTATTCATTCGGGCCGAGCATCTCGCTGCCGATCTTCGAGGGCGGAACGCTCGTGGCCAACCTCCATTTATCGCAGGCGCAACAACAGGAGGCCGCGCTGGATTATCGCAAGACGGTGTTGATGGCACTGCGCGATGTCGACAATGCGCTAGCCGTGTATCGCACCGACCAGGCGCGCCGCACGGCGCTCGGCGATAGTGTGACGGCGTTGCAGGCGTCGTTCGATCTCGCGCGCGACAGCTATCGAAAGGGTCTCGTGACCTTCATCAACGTGCTCGATGCCGAGCGGCAACTCAGCGACGCGCAACAGCAATACGCGCAAGGTACGACGCAGGTCAGCACCGATCTGGTTGCGCTCTACAAGGCGCTAGGCGGTGGCTGGCAAGCGGATGCGGCGGTGTCCGGCGGTGTGGATGATGGTGCGGCGGGCGTAGCGCAAGCGCCGGGTAGCTGAGGCTGCCGGACTACGCAGCGAGACCGTCAACTGCCCGCTCCCGCTCCGGCTCCCGCTGCAACGGAGCCGCCACAGCGATCCTGCGGCACGCGTTCAGCATGTCGCGCATCGAGGTCGCATAGCAATCGGCGCCTATAGCGCTTTGCAGGTCTTCGCTCCACGTTTCAGGCTGCCCTTGCGGCCACAGGCCGACCACGATCGCCGCATGCGGCAGCCGCTGTCGAACGCGCTTGACGAGATAGCGCAGGTGCGATGGAATCCCTTCGATGTTCAGATAGAACAGACACACGATCGTGACCGCCGAAGTGTCTAGCGTGTCGATCGCGGTGCGTGACGCGGCTTCATGCGGCAGCACGCGACAATCCAGATCGTGCTTGCCAAGGACTTGCATGAGGAGGCTCGCCGCCAGTTGATCGAGCGGGCCGCGGCCGGCGATGCACAGCACATGGTGCCGGGCACGATTGAGCGCAGCGCGTTCGTGGTGAAGGCTCTGTTGCAGGCTCGCCTCTTCGCCGGTCCTTCGACTCGAACTCTGACCCGTGGCATCGCGTGTGCCTTCGTTAGCATCTTCGTTCAACCCTTCGCGCATCCGGTTGACCGCGTCTGCCTCGCTCGCGTCTGCCGACCTGCCCTCGAGCGATGTGTCCCTTTCCTCCGTAGGCGACAGTGGATGTGCCTCAGTTGCCGCCACCGCGGTCAAGTTGTTTTCCTGCTCGTCAAGCGCCGGTTCGTGGTCCGCATAACTGTCGAGCCCTTCGACCAGGTCGTTGGTCGTCGATTCGATCCGGGCGAGTTGCGCAGCGCTCACACCGCCTCGCTGGACGTCGTTGGCTGCCAGTTGCAGGCCCTTCAGCGCGACCTCGTCATAGTACGTGCACAGCGAGCGGTCACGCAGCAGAACTTCAGCCTGCGCGAGCGCTTCGTCCGGATCGCCGGCAAGCGCGCGCTGATAGAAGTTTTCGATAGGCGTAAGCGCCGGCTGATCGCCGAGCAGCACGTCGAGAAACTCGAGCCGTCGCACATGACGGCCCAACACCAGCAGGCACAACGTCAACGGTGTCGAGAGGATCAGGCCGATCGGCCCCCAGATCCAGCTCCAGAAAATCGCGGCAACGACCACCGAAAACGGCGAAAGACCCGTGCTATGTCCGTATAGCAGCGGCTCGACCACCTGCCCCACCAGCAATTCCACGGTGACGAATAGCGCGAGCGACCAGATTGCCATCGACCATCCGGGACTGACCGCTGCCGCGAGGCCGGTTGCGAGCGCCGCCGAAATCCAGATGCCCACGTACGGCACGAGCCGCAACAGCGCGGCCATGATGCCCCACAGAATGGGGCTTGGAACGCCGACGCAGAACAGCCCCACGCCGATTACGACGCCCACGCCGGCGTTCACGCCGAGTTGCGACACGAAATAGCGGCTCAGGCGCCGCGCGGCCTCGTCCATGACGGTGGTCGTGCGATGCAGATCGCGCGAGCCGAACAGGCGGATGGCGCGGTCGCGCAGATCGTCGCGCTGTAGCAGGATCACGATGGTGACGACGAACACGATAAACGCAGTTTCGAGCGGACTGATCGCGGGCGACAGAAAACGCCGCGCCAGTTCGAAAGGCGTCGGCACCGGTTCACGGACTTCGACCGGCATGGCGGCAGGCACGTGCGCCTCGGACGACGGCGCGACGGCACTCTGTGAGGACGCCGATGCGGCTGAGGACGACGGCTGCGACGGCTCGGCGGTCACGCGCTGCAGCGCCTGGCCCGCCACGCTCGAGAGACGGTCGAGCTTGCCGATGGTCATACTGTGTGCGGCCTCGATCTTGCGCTCGATGGTGGCCTGATAACGCGGCGCGTTGGTGACGAGCTCAGTGAGCTGCGTGCCGATTACGCTGCCCAGCAGCACGATGACCGATACCGACAACAGCACCGCAGCGAAGACGGAGGCGACGTGCCCAAGACGGATGCGCAACAGGAAATCCGCCAACGGCGCGACGAGAAAGCTGAGCATGATTGCCAGCGTGATCGGAATCAGGACGTCGCGCGCGAAGTAAAGCCCGGCAACAGCGAGGACCCCGACCGCAAGCGTAATCAGGCCCTCGATGCCCAAGGCGGCGGAAGGCGCGATGCGCGTCGCCGGCCGCGTCAGCCGCGAATCGTCGAAGTTTTTCATGCTGAGGCGTTAATCCGGTTGCATTCGGTGGTCGTACACGCGGGCGTTCTGGTCTTCTCCAGCGAATGGCTGAGCAACATTGCACCGCTGCCGCCTCGCGGGCGGCAGCGGCACACCTAGCTTTTGCGCGCCGGTGTCGGCGTTGGTGCGGGCAGAACACCGTGGCCCGGAGTGTCCTCGTTCGGCGACTCCTTTTCTACCTCAGTTCGCGCCTGCTCCCAGTATTCGTCCGGCGTGCCCTTGGGATCAGTCGCCTGCTCCCACAGGTAATACGCGCGAGTGCGAATCTTTTCTTCGTTGCTTGCCTGATCGAGTCCCTGATACTGCTCCTGTTCCTGGTCCATCCTGGCCTCCCGGTGGGGTGTGGTGTGGTGTGCTTCGTCCCCGTATGGTTCAGCAAGCGCTGTACCTGGCGCAAACCTCAACCTACCTTGTCGGGATCCTCCGTGGTCAGTTGCTGCTCGAGCCCGTCCAGCACGCGCTGAGTAGCACGGCTCGATGCGTCGAGCGCGAACAAAAGCAGCGAGCGGCCGGTTACCTGGTAGGACTGTCCTGCGGCAAATGCCGGTAATTCGTCACGCACCGGCATATTGGTATCGAGCAGGACGGTCCACTTATCGCCTTCGGGAACATCCGGAAACGTGAAATTCACCACGTCGTGATGCGCATTGAGGACCAGCAGCAAGGTCGCGTCCGAGGCCGGACGGCGGATGCCGCTCGCCTGGGCGCGGCCGTCGATCACGAGGCCGAAGCAGCGCATCGCCGTGTCGTCCCATTGCTCCTGCGAGAGGTCGGCGCCGGTCGGTGACAGCCAGCGGGTATCGGTGACGTCCAGCTCGGCGTTGTACTCGCCAGTCAGGAAACGTCCGCGCCGCAGTACCGGCAGGCGATGCCGCAGCGTGGTGAGGTTCTTGACGAATTCGGTCAGCGCGCGTCCTTCGTCGTCGATGCCTTCCCAGTCGAGCCAGCTGATCTCGTTGTCCTGACAATAGGCGTTGTTGTTGCCCTTCTGGGTACGGCCGAATTCATCGCCGGCCAGAATCATCGGCGTGCCTTGCGAGAGCAGCAAGCTGGCCAGCAGATTGCGCTTCTGCCGCTCGCGCTGCTGACGGATATCCGGGTCGTCGGTCGGCCCTTCTACGCCGAAATTCCACGACTTGTTGTCGGAGTGGCCGTCCTTGTTGTCCTCGCCGTTCGCCTCGTTGTGCTTGTCGTTGTAAGAGACCAGGTCATTGGTGGTGAAGCCGTCGTGGGCGGCGATGAAGTTCACGCTCGCCCATGGGCGCCGGCCGCGCCGGTCGAATTTGTCGCCGGAGCCGGTAAGCCGCTTGGCAAGATCCGGCACTATGCCCTCGTCGCCCTTCCAGAACGCGCGGGTCGTGTCACGAAAGCGGTCATTCCACTCGGCCCAGCCGGGCGGAAAGCCACCCACCTGATAGCCGCCGGGACCGCAGTCCCAAGGCTCGGCCACGAGGCGCACACTCGAGAGCACCGGATCTTGCCGGCAACTGTCGAGAAACCCGCCGCCCTCGTCGAAGCCATGCGACTCGCGGCCGAGAATCGTGGCGAGATCGAAGCGAAAACCGTCGACCTTCATCTCGCTCACCCAGTAGCGCAGGCTGTCGGTCACCATCTGGAGCACGCGTGGGTGCGACAGGTTCAGCGTGTTGCCGGTGCCGGTGTCGTTGATGTAATAACGTGGTTCGTCTGGCATCAGACGGTAGTACGAGGCGTTGTCAATGCCCTTGAACGACAGCGTCGGCCCGCGTTCATTGCCCTCGGCCGTGTGGTTGTAAACCACGTCGAGAATCACTTCCAGACTGGCGTTGTGAAAGCGGTCGACCATCTGCTTGAATTCTTCCACCGAAGCGTTAGCCCCCGCAAAGAAGCGCGGGTCGGCGGCGAAAAAACCGATCGTGTTGTAGCCCCAGTAGTTCGTCAGACCTTTGTCGAGCAGATAACTGTCGTTGACGAACATCTGGATCGGCAACAGTTCGACGGTGGTGACGTTCAGCCCCTTGATGTAGTCGATCACCGGCTGCTGGCCGAGACCGGCGAAGGTGCCGCGCAGGTTTTCGGGCACCGCGGGATGACGCATGGTGAAGCCGCGCACATGGGTCTCGTAGAAAATCACCCGCTCCCACGGCAGCGCGTTGCGTTCGGGATGACTCCAGGAGAAGTTTGCGTCGACGACCTTGCACTTCGGCACGAAGGGCGCGCTGTCGCGCGCATCGAAAGACAGATCGCCGTCCTCGTGATCCAGCGTGTAGCCGAAGATTTCCGGTGCCCATTTGAGCTCGCCGATATGGGCTTTGGCATAGGGGTCGAGCAACAGCTTGTTCGGATTGAAACGATGCCCTTCTTCAGGTGCATAGGGTCCATGGACACGGTAGCCGTACACCGCCCCCGGCTTCAGGTCGGGCACGAAAACGTGCCATACCTCATCGGTATATTCGGGCAGTTCGATACGCTCGATTTCCTCGCGACCGGTTGCGTCGAACAGGCACAGTTCGACCTTGGTGGCATGCGCCGAAAACAGCGCGAAATTCACGCCGACGCCGTTCCACGTCGCGCCCAGCGGAAAAGGGACGCCTTCGGCGATGCGTGCGGCGTAACGGGCATGAGGAGCCTGGGGGGCCTCGCTTGACATGGTTTTTCCTTGGACAGTGGAATGTATTCGCACCAGGAGCCGGTGCCAGAGGCTTACCGAAGCAAGTTGTGGTCCTGATCTCCTGGCGAACCACCGCACTTACGGTCGCGCGGGCTTTTTGCCTCCTGCGTAGGCGACAAGGCACGCGTTTTGCCTCCTTGCTTATGAACATGGACCAGAGCGGCGGCTTTCGCAAGACCTTGCCGCCTTGTTGCATGACTGACCCAATGCGTCCGCGAGGCGCCCCCGAGGGTGAACACCATGATCCGACTCAACAAAATGCAGTTCGCGGCGGGCGCACTCGCCACTGTTCTTTCCTGCGGGGCGTTCGCTCAAGGCGCCCCGCAAGCGGTCACCGAGAAGCGAACCGACGTGGTGCAACTCGGCAGCGGCTATCGCGCTTCGAAACTGCACGGCGCGTCGGTCTACAACCGCAACAAGGATGAGATTGGCACGTTCGATGATCTGATCGTGTCACCAGGTGACCGCAGCGCTTATGCCGTCCTCTCGGTCGGTGGCTTTCTGGGAATGGGCAAGCATCTGGTTGCGGTGCCGTTCGCCGATCTGCAGATCGACAACCGCCAGGTGATCTTGCCCGACGCGACGAAGAAGTCGATCGAGGAGATGCCGGAATTCAAATACGCGCCGGATTGAGGGTGGGTCGCAGTGAGTGAGTGCGTGCGCGGGGAACGGCGGTTGCTTGAGTGAGAGGTACGCCGGCATGTCTTCCCGCGCAGGCTGAATTGCGGCAGCACGATCTCCGCAAGGTGTGTTCCTCGCGTGCCCGTCGGGCCTGCGTCACGTATCGATCGACATGGAGTGTCATCATGAATCTCTCAACCCAGATCACACCGTTATCAGCGACGCAGCCGAGTGGCCCCGGCCCCGACGTCATGGGCGCGAGCACGCTCGACGGCAACAAGGTGCTCAGCAGCGAGGGCGAAGACGTCGGCAAGATCAAGGAAATCATGCTCGACGCGCGCTCCGGGCATATTGCCTACGCCGTGCTGTCGGTCGGCGGATTCCTCGGGATCGGCGACAAACTGCTCGCGATTCCATGGAGTTCGCTTGCGCTCGATACGGAGAACAAGTCCTTCGTGCTCTCGGTGCCCGCCGAACAGATCAAGAACGCGCCCGGCTTCGACAAGGACAATTGGCCCACCATGGCAGACCCTAAATGGGCCGCAACGGTCCACGCCTACTACGGCAGCGAACCGTATTGGGGACGCGGCACGGAAGGCCGGAGCGAGGAACTGGACGATCTGCGTCTGGGCGAGTCGGTGCCGGATTCGCCGGCATCGCCGGTCAGGGGCGACGTCAATCTGTGAGGCCGTGACTCTGTCAGCTCATGCCATATGACATAAACGCCGGTGAACCGCTTTCGAGCGGCAAGCCGGCTTTTTTCAACGGCTTCGCTTAATGCTCTCACCACTCATGCGCCCGATGCGTCGTGGCCTCTTCGAGCACGCGCAAGAGGCGCTGCGGCGTCAGAGGCTTTGCGCAATGCGCATCGAAACCGGCAGATCTTGCAAGCGCGCGGTCATTCGTTGAGGAGAATGCCGTGCACGCCACCAGCAGCATATGCGCGGTAGCAGGATCGGCGCGCAGGCGCCGTGCGAGTTCGAAGCCGTCCAGTCCCGGCATCTTGATGTCGAGCACCACCGCGAAGGGCTGCCACTCGATGGCCAGCTCGCATACGGCAAGCGGGTCCTCCAGCGCGCGACATTCGAAACCGTCCGCATTGAGCAGTAATTGCAATGCGTCGGCGGCCTCCCGATAGTCATCGACAACCAGCACGCGGCGATGCGATGCCATCGCGCGAGCGATCGGCCGCCATACCACCACGTCATCGTTGTCGTCCTTCCCGTAGTCTGCGGTCACTGTTTTCTCTCCACTGCGCCGCGAGCCGGCACATCGGATTGCCATTGCAAGATTCGGTCCCGATAACGGCGTGCGTAAGCGTCTAACCGCGTAAGGAGTATCAAAATGCCACGGACGTGACCACTCGCGAAAAACCCTTGTGCCCGCAACCACCGCCCGCCAGCTAGAGATCGGGCGCGGCCATCAGGGAAAGTCCCGAGGCGGTTCACCTCAGGCGGGGCGGTCGTCAATAAAGCCTTTAAGCATTGCCAGCGAATCGGCCTCGTCGATGGTCTTGTCAGTGCGCCATCGCAACATGCGTGGAAAGCGCACCGCTACGCCTGACTTGTGCCGTGGGCTCGCCTGAATGCCTTCGAAGCCGATCTCGAACACGAGCGATGGCGTCACGCTGCGCACCGGGCCGAACTTTTCGATCGTGGTCTTGCGCACGATTGCATCCACCTGGCGCATCTCCTCATCCGTGAGGCCGGAATAGGCCTTGGCAAACGGCACCAACGTGCGCACGCCGTCGGCCTCGTCCCATACGGCGAAGGTGAAATCGGTGTAGAGGCTCGCGCGTCGGCCGTGTCCGCGTTGCGCATAGACCAGCACAGCATCTACTGCGTATGGATCGATCTTCCATTTCCACCACGTGCCCGAGGCCTTGGTGCGGCCGACACCGTACATCGATTGGCGCTCCTTCAGCATCAGGCCTTCCACACCGCGTTCGCGGCTTTCTTCACGCAAGCGCGCGAGCGTGGCCCAGTCCGGCGCCTCAACGCGTGGCGAAACCCGCAGCAGATCGTGGGTCAACGTACTGTCGAGTGAAACCGCCAGTGCATCGAGTTGCGCGCGCCGTTCGGCAAGTGGTGTCATGCGCAAATCGTTACCGTTCGCTTCGAGCAGATCGTAGGCGAGGAACGTGGCGGGCGAATCGGCGAGAATCTTCTTACTCAGCGTCTTGCGCGCAATACGGGGCTGCAGCCTTGCAAACGGCAACGGTGCCAGCGCATCCGGTTCCCACGCGAGAATTTCGCCGTCGAGCACGAAGCCGTCCGGCAACGCTTCACCCAACGCGGTGACTTCGGGAAAACGTGCGGTGATCAGGTCTTCGCCGCGCGACCACAGCCACACACGTCCGGCGCGTTTGACGAGTTGGGCACGGATGCCATCCCACTTCCATTCGATCTGCCAATGATTCGTGTCGCCGAGCGTCTGCGGTTCGGCCTGCAACGGATGCGCGAGAAAGAACGGGTATGGCAGGCCGAGGTCGCTATCGCTGACTGCGTCATGGA
Source organism: Paraburkholderia sp. EB58 (assembly GCF_050436665.1). Lineage (NCBI taxonomy): Bacteria > Pseudomonadati > Pseudomonadota > Betaproteobacteria > Burkholderiales > Burkholderiaceae > Paraburkholderia > Paraburkholderia sp. EB58. Next base: position 10,880 of record NZ_JBNDMQ010000027.1, read on the forward strand.
GCACGCCCTGCTCCGCCCCATTCAATGCTTCGCCGTTTGCCGCACTCACGGTCTCCGGTGCAATCAGACGCAGATAGCGCACGGCATCGGGCTTCTGCTGCGAATCGGTCCAGCCCACCATACGCTGAGCGATGCGCTTATGATCGACGCCCGCCACCTCGGCCAGCGCGCGCACCACCAGTTGCCGCGCCACGCCGACCCGAAATCCGCCGCCGATCAGCTTGGTCAACAGAAACCGCCCGCCCCAGTCGAGCTCGTCCCAGTAGCCGACGAGCCGTGTGCGCAGTTCATCCGGTTGGACGCCACGCAAGGTCAGCACGCGTTGCTCGACCCACTGCGTGAGCCCCAACTCCGAGATGCGCTGCGCCGGCGGCAGAATGTGCGCGATGGTCTCGGCCAGATCACCCACTGCCTGATACGACTCCTCAAAGAGCCACGCAGGCAAGCCGGCTCGCTCGCACGCAATGTCGCGCAAAAGACGCGTCGGCACCGACTGACGTGGCTTGCCACCTGCCAGAAAGTACGACGCCCACGCTGCATCCTCGGGCGCTGCTGCGGCGAAATAGGTCGTCAGCGCTTCGAGCTTGTCGTGCGTCGAGGTGGTGGCATCGAGCGCCGTGTAGAGCGCGGCAAATCGTTTCATGGTGCGCGGCTCATGGTGAATCTGACGTGGCAGGTGCAACGGCTTCAGCAGCATTTGCCGCATCTTCCAGCGCATCGTCGCCGTATTGCGTCGTAAACGCGCCGGCTTCGAGGCCTTGTTCGCGTAGCCAACGCACCATGGGCTCTACCTGACCGTGCGTGACGATCACGCGCAGAGCGCCGGTCTCGCGAATCGCAGTCTGCAGACCCGGCCAGTCCGCGTGGTCGGATAGCACGAAGCCACGGTCGACGCCGCGCCTGCGCCGTGCGCCACGCAAGCGCATCCAGCCCGACGCAAACGCATCGCTGTAGTCGCCGAAGCGCTTCAGCCACGGGCTGCCTTGCGCCGAGGGTGGCGCGACAATAAGCGCCTGTTTGAAGACGGCTTTGTCTTTCGCGGCAACCTCGCTGGCGAGTCGCACCGGCGGCAACTCGACGCCCGCGGCGATGTACGCGCGGTTGATCGGTTCGAGCGCGCCGTGACAAAAGATCGGACCGATGGCCACGTCGACGCCGGCGAGAAGATGCTGCGCCTTGCCGAACGAATAGCAGAACAGCACGGACGCACGCCCCTCGGCAGCGTTATGCCGCCACCACGAATCGATGCTGTCGAACACGGTTTGCGGCGCTTCCCAGCGGTAGATCGGCAGTCCGAAGGTCGACTCCGTGATGAAGGTGTGACAGCGTACCGGCTCAAACGGCGCGCAGGTCGGATCGGTATCGAGCTTGTAGTCGCCTGAGGCGACCCACACGCGGCCGTGATGCTCGACCCGGACCTGCGCCGAGCCTAGCACATGGCCGGCCGGATGCAGCGAGACCGTTACGCCATTGATGTCGAGGCGTTCGCCATATGCTGCGGTCTGCAGATCGATTCCAGGCAGCCGCGATACGAGGACCCCTGCACCCGGCTGCGCGGCGAGGTAGTGCGTGTGACCCCAGCGCGCATGGTCGGAATGGGCATGCGTGATGACCGCACGGTCGACGGGCTGCCAGGGATCGATATAGAAATCGCCGGGCGGGCAATAGAGCCCTTCCGACCGGGAGACGATCAGATCTGAGTCGCCTGACGGGCGCGTCGGCAATTCGGTTGGCGGCATCGATTTGATTCCAGAGCGGTAAGAGGAACAGGCGCGAGGAGACGGTCACGCTCCCGGGTCCGGTCATTAAGTGGACCTCAGCATCTCAACATGGGCAACTTACGCGAAAACCATTATCGGACATCCCCCGCAATTACGGCGCCCGACCCATCGCGAGCAAAACGCTGCGCGTCGCGGCACGTCCACCGGCGAGCCGCGGCCGTCGCCTGGAAATATTGCATTCGTCTGTGGAATCTACGCTGCCACATTCAGCCCGCGCCAATCGCCGGTCCCGCCTGAGGCCCACACCACGGTCCTCCGCGGCGCATTCCTAAGACCAGGCATGCGCCCTGCTACAGCGCCTCCGATGCCATCCTTCTACGCGGCCCGCTCCGCACTCGCCCCCCATGACCATAAAAGCCCCGGTTCTCGCGGCCCTCTGCGCAGCCTGTCTAACCACTGCCTGCGTGCACCTCGGTCCCACCCATCTGAAAGCCGATCAGGTGGATTACGCAAGAGCCTTGGGTGATGCCAAAAAACGCGAGATCCTCGCGGCGATCGTCGGGTTACGCTACGGTGACGCGCCGGCATTCCTCTCAGTCAGCTCGATCATTGCGGCCTATCAGTTCGATGCGACCGCAGGCGCGACCGGTAACATCGGCTCCGGCAGCGAACCAAACTACGCGCTGGCGACGGGCAGCGTGTCCTACTCGAACCACCCTACCTTCACATTCACGCCGACGACAGGCGAAGCTTTCGCCTCGGCCTATATCCGGCCGCTCGCGCCCGAGCTGGTATTGCCGCTCGCCGAAGGCGGCATCCCGATCGACCTGTTGTTGCGCATCACCGCGCAATCGATTGGCGGCTTACAGAACGGCAACGCGCTCGGCGGCGACAATGCCGCGGGCGCACCGGGCTTCTTCGAGTTGCTGCAGTCGCTCAGACGCTTGCAGATGGCAGGCGAGCTGAATGTGGAATCGCGGCAGGAAAACGGCAAGAGCAGCGTTTATCTGGCATTGGGCGCGGCCACCAGCGGCGTCTCGCCGCAAATCACTGCGGACCTCGCGCGCGTGCGACAGTTGCTGAATCTCTCGCCGAACACACGCACCTATCAGATCGTCTATGGACCGTCGTCGCAAGAGGGAGACCGGATTCCGATGGTCACGCGCTCGGTGCTCGGCATCATGACCGACCTCGGCGCGCAGGTGCAGGTCCCGCAGGAGCAGATCGACAGCGGCTCGACCAAGCCGACCGTGGGCCTGATCGGCGGCGAAACGCGGCCTACCATCATCGTGCATTCGGGTACGAAAGCGCCAGGCGACGCCTATGTGCTCATCAACTATGGCGCCGCGGTCTATTGGGTGGAGCGCAACGACTTCGACTCGAAATACGCCTTCACGGTGGTGCAGAATCTGATGGCGCTGGCCGAGGCCGACACCAGCAGCAAGGCTCCAGTCGTGACGATCCCGGCGAACTAGTAACGAAATAGCAACGAACCAGCGAAAGCGTCTCCGCCAAAGAAAAAAGCATTCAGGCGGCCCATCAACGAGCCGGCCTGAATGCCTTCGCGGGACTCAAGACTCAAGCAAACCTACTTCTTCTGCACCCGCGCAATCTGCTTCTTCGCTTCGTCGTAGACATGCTCCGGCGTGAAGCCGAACTTGCGTTTCAGATCGCTCCACGGCGCGGACGCGCCAAACGTACGCATCACCACTTTCGCGCCGTAACGGCCCGCATAGCGGTCCCAGCCGATCTCCGCGGCCGCTTCGACGCAGACCCGCGCCTCCACATCCGGCGGCAGCACGGCATCCTTATAAGCGTTGTCCTGCTTCTCGAAGATATCCCATGACGGCATCGACACCACGCGTGCGGCAATGCCCTCGCTCTTCAGCTTTTCGTACGCATCCACGCAGACCGACACTTCGCTACCCGTCGCGAGCAGCAGCACTTGCGGCTTCTTGCCGTCTGGGGCATCGGCCAGTACATAGGCGCCTTTGCGTACCCCTTCGGCCGAGGCGTACTTGCTGCGGTCTAACGTAGGCAGCGGCTGGCGCGTCAGCACGATGCACGATGGATGGCGCGGATTCGATAACGCGACGCGCCACGTCTCGACGACCTCATTGGCATCGCCAGGACGCAGCAAGGTCAGACCCGGCAGGCCGCGCAGCGCCGCCAGTTGTTCGATCGACTGGTGCGTCGGACCGTCTTCGCCCAAGCCGATCGAATCGTGCGTGAACACGAAGATAGAGGGCACTTCCATGACGGCCGACAAGCGGATCGGCGGCTTCATGTAATCGCTGAAGATCAGGAAGGTCGAACCGTAGGGACGCAGGTTGGACAACGCCAGCCCGTTCACCGCCGCGCCCATGCCATGCTCGCGAATGCCGAAGTGCAGATTGCGGCCACCGTAGCTCTCGTGCTCGAAACTGCCCGCGCCTTCGAACTTCAGATTGGTCTTGGTGGACGGCGAAAGGTCGGCCGAACCACCGATCAGCCAGGGCACGCGTGCGGCAATCGCGTTGAGCACCTTGCCCGACGATTCGCGCGATGCGACACCCTTGGCATCCGCCGGGAAAGTGGGCAGATCCGCGTCCCAGTCGTCCGGCAGTTCGTGCGCTTCGATCTTCGCGAACTCGCGCGCCAGGTCCGGATGCTTTTGCTGGTAGGCGTCCAGCTTCGCGAGCCAGTCACTGCGCGCGGCTTTGCCGCGTGCGCCGATGCCTTCGGTAAAGCGCGCCATGACGCCGTCCGGCACATAGAATTTCTTGTCTTCCGGCCAGCCGTAAAAGCGCTTGGCGGCGGTGACTTCCTCGTCGCCGAGCGGTTCGCCGTGCGCGGCCGAGCTGTCCTGCTTCTTCGGCGCGCCCCAGCCGATGATGCTGTTCACCACGATCAGCGTCGGCTTGTCGGTCACGCTTTTCGCTTCGGTGAAAGCGGCTTCGAGTGCGGCAGCGTCGTTTACGTCTTTGACGTGGATGGTGTGCCAGTGGTAGCCGTGAAAACGCGCCTCTACGTCGTCGCTATAGGCGAGATCCGTGTGCCCTTCGATCGTCACGCGGTTGCTGTCGTAGATCCACGTGAGGTTCGACAACTGCAGATGGCCCGCGAGCGAAGCCGCTTCGTGCGAGATGCCTTCCATCATGTCACCGTCGCCGCATAGCGCGTAGACGCGGTAATCGAACAGCGGCGCATCGGGCTGGTTGAAATGCGCCTCGTACCAGCGCGACGCCATCGCCATACCGACGCTGTTGCCGAGCCCCTGGCCGAGCGGGCCGGTGGTGGTTTCGACGCCGCTCGTCATGCGGTATTCAGGGTGCCCAGGCGTGTTGCTGTCGAGCTGACGGAACTGCTTGATGTCGTCCAGCGACACGGCGGCCCGGGCAGTCGGCTTGCCATTCTCGTCGACGGCCTTCACGCCCGCCAGATGCAAGGCCGAATACAGCAGCATCGACGCATGCCCCACCGACAGCACGAAGCGGTCGCGATTGGGCCACAGCGGCTCGTCGGGGTCATAACGCAGATGGTTCTGCCACAGATGATAGACAACCGGGGCCAGTGCCATCGGCGTGCCGGGGTGGCCTGAATTCGCCTTTTGCACGGCATCCATCGATAGCGTACGGATCGTGTCGATACACAGCTTATCGAGGGAGGGATTGTTTTGCATGGGAAGCTCCTGTTCGACGGGTAGCAACGTCGTGGTGACGCGCTGCAATGAACATTCCTGCGGAAACGGTTCGCTGAATGCGTTCCGTTGGGACGGCCGGTTTCAAACAAGCCGGGCGGCCGACCGTCCGATCATGCGCCGATGCGCGGCAATAGCCAACTGTCTGGCGTGCAACGACCCGCCGCGTGCCGCTCAATAATGGCGAGCGGGTCAAGCTTTCAAAGCTTGCGGGTCGAGCGCCAAGGCTCGCCCGCCCGCTGTCAGGCCGCGTGCAACCAATGCTCGACCACCGGTCCGTGCGTGCCGTCGAGCGGATCTCGCGACGGAAACGGCAGCGCCTCCATGGCAGCCTGCTCTTCGGGGGTCAAGGCTTCGCGGCGGATATCCCATTGCTGGCCCTCCGGATAGCCGCCTACCACCTGAAATCCACCCGCATGCGATTGCAGACAATGGCCGGTGCCGGCCGGCAGAAGTAGCGCATCGCCCGCCGAGACCCGCACGAGGCGCCCGCTGGGTCCGCCAATGATCACTTCGGCCGAACCCGACGCAATGCCTAGGACCTCATGTGCGGTGGCATGGAAATGGTGGTAGTCGAAAATGCCGTCGCGCCACTGCGGCGGCCAGTCATTGCGCTCGAAAAGAATTTCGAAGGCGGACGCGAGATCGCCACTGTCGGGACGTAGGGCATGCCGGTAAATCACGACCGGCAGTTTGCGATTATTCGGCACCCAGTCATGGGGTTCCAGCTTGAAAACTTCGTACTGCTCGTTTGCCGCGTTGCGCGCGTATTCCAGATCGTTGTACATGGTGGGCTCCGGGATGTTCCTGCAACCCTTCAGGCGTAGCATAAACCGCGCCCGCTCCGGTTCGCCTGCCGTCGCGCCGGGTCAGTTGGTGCCCCAGTCGGGGAACGGGTCTTGCTGAAGTACATGCTGAAGTACAGGTACGTACCTTTTGTCTGGAGAGACGCTTTCCGCCTGTGACGATGTCCACTTCCTCCACCGAAACCCGCGCACGCCGCGGCACAGGCGACGCCGCCGGGCATCGCGCGGCTCAGCACCATCACGGCACCTCGGCGCTCATGCTAGGCGCGCTCGGCGTGGTGTTCGGCGATATCGGCACCAGTCCAATTTACGCGTTGCGCCAGGGCGTGCTCGATGCCGGCTCCGCGACGCAACTGATCGTGATGGGCGTGCTGTCGACGATCGTGTGGGCGGTCGTCGTGGTGGTGATGTTGAAATACGTCTGCTATGTCATGCGCGCGGACAACGAAGGCGAAGGTGGGATTATCGCGCTGACCGCACTCGTGCGCTCCGGCTGCGAAGAAAACCCCAAAGCAAATGGCAAAGCAGACGGTAAAACGGCACCCCGCGCGCTGGTGCTGGTGGGCCTGTTCGGCGCGGCGATGTTCTACGGCGATTCGATGATTACACCCGCCGTCTCCGTGCTATCCGCAGCCGAGGGGCTGCCGCAGATCAGTCATTCGTTCGCCCCGGTGGTGGTGCCGGGCGCCGTCGCGATCCTGATTGCGCTGTTCGCGTTCCAGAAGCGTGGCACCGAAACGGTCGGGCGCTGGTTCGGGCCGGTCATGACGGTCTGGTTCCTCTGGCTCGCTGCGCTTGGGATCTATCGGCTCGCGCAGCATCCGCAGGTGCTGCGTGCGCTGTCGCCAGAGTGGGCCATACAACTCGTGCAGCAGCGCCCGGCGATCGCCTTCGTGATCCTTGGCGCGGTCATTCTCGCGCTGACCGGTGCAGAGGCGCTGTATGCCGACATCGGCCACTTCGGACGGCGGCCCATCCGCGTGGCGTGGCTCAGTATCGTGTTTCCTTCGATCATCCTCGGCTATTTCGGCCAGGGGGCGACGCTGCTCTACGAGCCGGGGCCCAAAGACCAGCCGTTTTTCGCCATGGCGCCAGGCTGGGCGTTAATCCCGACTATCGTGATTGCGCTGCTCGCCACCATCATCGCGTCTCAAGCGGTCATCTCCGGCGCCTTCTCGATGACTAGCCAGGCGATCGAACTCGGCTTTCTGCCGCGCATGCGCGTGGTTGAAACCTCTCGTGAACACCGCGGACAGGTGTATGTGCCGGCGGTCAACTTCGTCCTGTTTGCGGCGGTAATGTTCCTCGTGCTGACGTTCCGTTCTTCCGCGCGGCTGACATCCGCCTATGGCATTGCAGTGGGTCTGACCATGCTCACCACCACGATCCAGATGATCAGCCTGTCGCGCCGCGTCTGGCATTGGCCGCGCATTGCAGTGGCGGCGGTCAGCGTGCCGCTGCTGGTGATAGACGGCCTGCTGGTGGCGGCTAACGTGCCGAAGATTCCGCAAGGGGGCTGGTTTCCCGTCACGATCGGCATAGTGATGTTCGTGCTGATGACCACCTGGCAGCGCGGTCGCGACGCGGAGGCGCATCGCGGCGCGACGACTGCGCCGCTGGAGACGTTTCTGGCCGAAACGTTGGGCGACCCCGAACCGCCCGCGCGGGTGGCGGGGACCGCGGTTTATCCGGGCAGTCTGCGCGGCATGACACCGGCCGCGCTACGCAGCAACGTGCGCCACAATCGCGTGCTGCATCAGACCTCGATCTTCTTTACCAATCTGTCTGAGTCTGCGCCACGGGTCGACGAGAAGACCCGTATCGAGACCCGCGACCTCGGCCACGGTTGCTATGAGGTCGTCGCGCGGCACGGTTTTGTGGAGCGGCCCAATCTGCCCGCGCTACTCGCTTCGCTGGATGGCCGGCTCGATGACTGGCGCTATGAGCCGAAGCACACCACCTTCTTTTTGCCGCGCGAAGAAGTGGTCAAGGGCCATCCCGGCGATGCGATGCAGGGCTGGCGCAAGTCGCTGTTCGCGGCCATGTCGTTTCATTCTGCGTCGAGCGCCGAGTACTACGGCCTAGATGGCGAGGATGTGGTGGAACTTGGGGTGCAGGTGGTTTTGTGAGCCGTTGGGGTGAGCCGGATCAACCGGCTCAGTGAGGTCAATGTCTATCGCCCTTATCCGGTGACACTCGCTGCGACTGACGCCCCCCGCCTCCTGGCGGCTCGGGGTGGCCACCCGTGCCGAGCGGCACCTCTGCCGTCTGCTTCGGTCGTTGGCTAGCGCGCCGCGGATCGGTGCGCTCGGCCTCTTCCTTCTGGCTCGCCGTTCTTGTATCGCGTTGCGCGTCGTGCTCGTCGAGCGGTCCTGCCTCTTCCGGCTTTGCATCCTGTTGCATCACAACCTCCTGATCATGATTACCCCAACGTTGCAGCAACAACCGGACCGCCCTCTCTGTTTTCTACGAGCAGGAACAACGCGGAGGCCAGGCAGGTGCGTCAAACCATCCGACGCGCTCAAAACCGATTCAAAACCACGCGCCTGGCACAGCGGTTGCAGCAAAATTCCTGCCGACTTTGTAAAAAGGAGAACGCCATGACCGGTGAAACCGACCATGCCTGACAAGCAACCTGACGATCCGAACCGCAGCGGCGCGACTTCGCCGTCACTCGGCGATATGCTTTGAGCGTGCCCTATGCGCTGTTTCAGGGCTCCGGCGCGGCGCGGTCCGCCGCGACAATCGAGCGGCCGTACTCCACTGCGGCGCGGCGGGCTTCCTCCGCGCTTTCGTAGGGGCCGATCTGCGGCGCGCCGTCGAAGGGAAACAGGATCCTGCGGTCGGCTTTGCGGATGACCTTTAGGCCACCGATATATCGGCCGTCTCCAGTGCTGTGGTAACTCGCGAAGATCTCGAATTCATCATCGGCTACGTCGGCTTTGTGTCGCGCCATTCTGCATACTTCCCTGTATAGAGGCTTTCTTCGCCGCGTCCCTCTGCGCTCAGCGGGCGGCTTCGCGCGTTGGAGCGTTTCCCGAGCGGCGAGCAACACCTGTTCCTGAGCACGCCGAAAGATCGGCGCAACGGACTGCTCCGCCAGGTGGCATAAGCATTGCAAGAGCAGCGCTACGCCTCTCGCTCAACACTTCCCCTCTGCCAACAAACCATCATGACGCCGATGCCCCTCATCCTTGTCTGGCAAGACGTCGCCATACGGCTTTTGGTGGCGCTCGCGGCCGGTGCGCTGCTTGGCTTGAATCGTGGCGAGTCGGGTAAGGCCGCGGGCTTGCGCACCACCATGCTCGTGTGTCTCGCCGCTTGCCTCGCCAACCTGCAGATGAACGTGCTGCTGCCGCAGACCGGCAAGCCCGAGGGTGCGTTCGCGGTGCTCGACCTCATGCGTCTGCCGCTCGGCATCCTGTCCGGAGTCGGCTTCATCGGAGCGGGCGCCATCCTGCGCAAGGATGGCCTCATCACCGGCCTGACTACCGCTGCGACGCTGTGGTTCGTCACCGTGGTCGGCTTGTGCGCCGGCGCGGGACAGGTTGCGCTTGCGGTGATCGGCATCGTGCTCGGCATGTTCGTGCTCGGCGTCCTCACCGAAGTCGAACGCAGGCTGCCGCGCAACCTGCGCGCTTCGCTCACGATTCGCTATGACCCCGCAACCGGCGAGCGCGCTCAATGGCTCGACGAACTCAAACGCTTGCGTTGCCGCGTGGCGTCACGCGGTTTGCGGGCGGATCCGGCGAACGGCGTCCTCGAGGAACGCTTTCAGGTGCACTGGAGGGCGTCCGAAAGCACCGACACGGTTGAACGTGCGATGGCACGCATGGCAAGCGTCAATGGTCAGCCCGCGGAATGGTCGATCGAGGACTGATCCGCATCGCTCATTGTGGCGATGTGTGCTTCGGGCGGTGCGTGACAGGCGTCCGTCCTGCGCCGAGTTCAGTGACCGCGGCCCGCTTCTTGCGGTCCCGCTTGGTGTCGCTGCGCTGTCGCGCGTCTACCCATTCGCCAAGGAGCCACCATGAGTAAGGAATCCCCAATCAAGAAATACGCTCACCCTGCAGGCGGCTGGGGCTCCGCAAAGGCTGTTGTGTCGATCCTGGTGCAGGAGCACGTCACGCTGCACGGCACCCGCGTGTTGATGCATCAGAACAAGCCCGACGGCTTTGCCTGCGTGAGCTGCTCCTGGGCCAAGCCCGCGGATCCGCATCTATTCGAGTTCTGCGAAAACGGCGCGAAAGCGACGGCATGGGAGATCACCAGCAAACGCCTGGACGCCGATTTCTTCGCCGCTCACACGCTGACCGAACTGGAGTCGTGGTCCGGTTTCGAACTGGAATCGCAAGGACGCCTCACCGCCCCGCTACGCTGGGACCCGGTCAGCGACCGCTATGTGCAGACCACCTGGGAACATGCATTTGCTGACATCGCCAGCGAACTGAGTGCGCTCGATCCAAAGGAAGTGGTGTTCTACGCGTCGGGCCGCGCCTCGCTGGAAACCTCGTACATGTATCAGCTGCTCGCACGCATGTACGGCTGCAACAACCTGCCCGACAGTTCCAACATGTGCCACGAGAGCACCTCGGTGGGCCTGTTGCCGGCCATCGGCGTACCGGTCGGCACGGTCACGCTTGCCGATTTCGAGCAAGCCGATTGTCTGTTTTTCTTCGGCCATAACACCGGCACCAACGCGCCGCGCATGCTGCACCAGTTACAGGACGCGCGCAAACGCGGCGTGGAAATCGTCACGTTCAATCCGCTCAGGGAACGTGGCCTCGTGGAGTTCGCCAATCCGCAAGCGCCGCTCGAAATGCTGACGCCCGGTGGCACGCAGATCAGCACCCAGTATCACCAGGTCAAGGTAGGCGGCGACGCGGCCGCGATTGCCGGCCTGTGCAAGCTGCTGATCGAATGGGACGACGAGGCGCAGATGAGCGGCGCGCCGCGTGTGCTCGACGCCGGCTTTATCGCCGAGCATACACACGGCTTCGACGAATTTGCCGCGGCAATGCGCGCCACCACCTGGGAAGAAATCGAGGGCCATGCGCAACTGAGCCGCGCCGCGCTCGAAGCAGCCGCGCGCGCGTACGCCAATGCCAAAGCGACCATGGTGCTGTACGGCATGGGCATTACGCAACATCGCAGCGGCGTGCATAACGTGCAGATGCTTACCAATCTGCTGTTGTTACGCGGCAATATCGGCCGGCCCGGCGCGGGGATTTGTCCGATTCGCGGCCATTCGAATGTGCAGGGGCAGCGCACCGTTGGCATTACGGAGAAGCCGGAACTCGCGCCGCTCGACAAGCTCGCCGAGATGTACGACTTCGAGCCGCCGCGCGACAAAGGCATGAGCACCGTCGAAGCGTGTCAGGGCGTGCTCGACGGCAAGGTGAAGGGTTTCATCGGTCTGGGCGGTAACTTCCAGGTAGCAACCCCGGATCATCACGTGATGGACCCGGCCTGGCGCAATCTGCGGCTCACCGTGCAGATTGCGACCAAGCTCAACCACAGCCATCTGGTCCACGGCGAGGTGGCGTACCTGCTGCCGTGCCTCGGGCGCATCGAGGTCGACCGTCAGGCAGGCGGCGAACAGGCGGTCAGCGTGGAAGACAGCACGGCCTGCATTCACGGCTCGCACGGCTATGTCGAGCCGGCAAGCGAGATGCTGCTCTCGGAACCGGCGATTGTCGCGGGCATTGCCGATGCGCTGCTGCCGCGCAATCCGCGTATCGACTGGCAGGCGTGGGTGGACGATTACGCGAAAATCCGCGACGCCATCGAAGAGACCTACCCCGAGCAGTTCCGCGATTTCAATGCGCGTTTCTGGCAACCGGGCGGTTTTCACCGGCCGATCGCCGCATGCAAGCGGGAATGGAAAACGCCGAACGGCAAGGCGAATTTCATCGTGCCGAAAACGCTCGACGAAGACGCGGACATGCCGTCTACTGGTCCGGACGTGCTGCGCCTGATGACGACGCGCGGCGACAGCCAGTTCAATACCACGGTCTACGGTCTGGACGATCGCTTTCGCGGCGTGACCGGCACGCGTGAAGTGCTGCTGATGCACCGCGACGACCTGGAGCGCCTCGGTTTCGAGGAAGGCGACGCGGTGTGTATCACGACGGTATCGAACGACGGCATCACGCGCGAACTCGACGGCATGCGGGTCCATGCGTTCGATATTCCGCGGGGCTGCATGATGGGCTATTACCCGGAATGCAATCCGTTGATCCCGCTTTACCACCACGCGAAGTCGAGCCTCGTGCCGGCGGCGAAGTCAATTCCGGTGCGGTTGCGCAAATCGGCTTCAGTTGAGGCCGAAGCGGCTTGAGTCTAGCCGCGGCGACGATCCGATGAACGCAAGCGTGCCGGGAGACGCGCTAGCGCCCTTTCGCGCTACCTTGGCAAACGAGGATGATTTGGCTTAGGCTAAAGAAAATCTATCACCTGGCCATCCATGCGTCCTCATCTCCCGCTTAATGCATTACGTGCCTTCGAGTCGTCGGCGCGCCACCTGAGCTTCACTCGCGCGGCGCTCGAACTGAGCGTGACGCAGGCCGCCGTCAGCCAGCAGGTCCGCATGCTGGAAGAGCGGCTGGGTACCGCACTCTTCAAACGGCTGCCGCGCGGGCTGGGCATCACAGACGAGGGTCGCGCGCTGCTTCCTGTCCTCAGCGACGCGTTCGGTCGCATCGAGAGCGTGCTCAAGCAATTCGAGGGGGGCCATTTTCATGAGGTGCTGACGGTCGGCGTGGTGGGGACGTTCGCGGTCGGCTGGCTGATGCCGCGCCTCAAATCATTCCGCGCAGCGCACCCGTTCGTCGAATTGCGCCTCTTGACCCATAACAATCTGGTGGATCTGGCCGCCGAGGGCCTGGATTTCGCGATTCGCTTCGGCGAGGGCATCTGGCCGGCCACCCACAACGAATTGTTGCTCGACGCGCCGCTCACGGTACTGTGCGCACCGGAGATCGCGAAGCAGTTGGCCGCACCCGCGGATCTGGCGCTGCAGACCCTGCTGCGCTCGTATCGCGCTGACGAATGGAATCTTTGGCTCGCCGCCGCCGGGCTCGAACCGTGGACGGTCAATGGTCCGGTATTCGACTCGTCGCGCCTGATGGTGGAAGCCGCCGTACAGGGCGCTGGCGTTGCGCTGGCGCCGCCGCGCATGTTTGTGCGCGAGTTGCAGGCCGGGATGCTGGTGTGCCCATTCGACACGCAGGTGAGCACCGGCAGCTACTGGCTGACCCGGCTGAAATCGCGGCACATGGCGCCGGCTATGGAGTTGTTTCGGAACTGGATTCTCGCGGAGGCGCGCGGCATGCCGCTTGCTGCTGAAGAGGTATCTGCCGAAATCCGGCCGTCCACCTGAAGGAGCACGCCATGTCCAAGCGCCCCGCTGAGCAAAACCCGCATGCCCACAAGAGCGAATCCCAGATCGACCACACCGTCGAGGACAGTTTTCCGGCCAGCGATCCGCCTGCGACCGGCGGCAAGACCCGGATCGAACCCGACGAAGCGCAGCGTAAGCATGCCGAGAAGCGCGACCACGCGAAGCAAGCCAAGTCGCACTAACAATGCGCACCGCGGCTCTGTCAGCCTTGGGCTAACCAACGCCCGCGAGTAACATTCAGGAATGCCGAGTCATGGCCGCCATTGTGCGGCCCTTTTTACGTCCACGGCGCATTCAAACTCATGTCCGAATCCGGCCAGACCTATGGCGGCCCTTCCTCTAGAGTCCAGACATCCCCTCGACCTGAAGAAGTGTCCACTTCCCGCCATGAATTTTCTCGAACTCCTGCTGCTCGCCGCCATCTGGGGCGCCTCTTTTCTCTTCATGCGCATTGCCGCACCTGAATTCGGTCCGATTCCGTTAATGGCGTTGCGGGTCGGTATTGCCATGCTGGTGCTGATGCCGGTCCTGCGCTCGGCTGCCGCGCGGCAACAGTTGCGCGCGAAACTCTGGCCGCTGTTCGTCGTCGGCGTGACGAACTCCGCGGTTCCCTTCTGCCTGCTGGCTTACGCAGCGCTCTCGGTGAACGCCGGGATGGACTCCATCCTCAACGCAACGACACCGCTATGGGCCGCGTTGATCGCTTCGGCCGGCTTTCAGGTATCGCTGGGGCGCCAGCAGATCTTCGGTCTGCTAACCGGTTTCGCGGGCGTCGTGGTGCTGGTGTGGGATTCGCTAAGCGCAGGTTCCGCCGGCGTGCCGCTCGCTATCGCGGCCGCCCTGCTCGCGGCGCTCTTCTACGGTTTCGCCGTGAATTACTCGAAACGACATCTGGCCGGCGTGAAGCCACAGATCGTCGCATTCGGCAGTCAGTGCTTCGCCACGCTGGTGTTGTGGCCGCTCGCGGCGACCTGCTGGCCGCGGCACGCGATCAGCGCATCGATCTGGGGCTGCGTCGTTGCGCTCGGGGTGGTCTGCACCGCCGTCGCTTATCTGCTGTTCTTCAGGTTGATCGAGCGCGCCGGCTCCGCCTATGCCGCGTCCGTGACGTTTCTGATTCCGGTCTTCGGCGTGCTGTGGGGCGCCGCGTTGCTCGGCGAAAAGGTCACCTTGTTGATGCTCACCGGTTGCCTGATCGTGTTAGCCGGCACCGCCATCGCAAGCGGATGGTTCACCGGTATGAGAACACACCGCGCGTGAGCCGCTTAACGTCACGCCGCCATCATGCCGTCTCCGGCCACCTTGAATGCAGCCGTCGGTTCGCTCAACTGCTGCGCCTGATCCGCCAGCGAACTCGCGGTCGCCGCACTCTCCTCGACCAGCGCCGCCGGCGAATCGCCCAACCCACTTCGCAGCCGCGCTATTCGCCGACCCACGAGCCGCGCAGATCGCTATCGTGCAGGAGTTGCAGCAGCGTGCCGGCGGGACGGCTGAGCCGTTTGGCGGCCAGCGCGATGAACTCGACATCCGGCAAGGTCGGCAGGGCCGCATTGTTGACGGGCGGCGCAAGGCCGCGCGCAGTCAGATAGTGCGGCCGCACGGTGATGCCAAGGCCGCCGCGCGCCGCCGCAATGCAGCCCGAGTGGCTGCTGCTCGTGCACACCACCTGCCAGCTAAAGCCCGCCTCGGCCAGCGCATCCAGCACCACCGCGCGGGTCACGCTGGGCTCGGCCACGAGGATCAGCGGTAGTGGCTGCGCCATGTCCACCAGCGTGCCGGTACGGGCGAGCCACTCCAGCCGCCCGGTGAAAAGCGGCACGCCACGCCGGTCGCCCAGGCGCCGCTTGCCGACCAGCAGGTCGATCGAGCCGGCATCGAGCAATTCGTAGAGCTTGCCCGTCATGCCGATGGTGATCTCGAGTTCCACATCCGGGTGCGCGTTGCGAAACGCCGCGAGCACGGTAGGTAGCGGGCCGAGCGCAACATCGTCCGAGGAACCGAGGCGCACGCGGCCCTTCAGCCGCGGCGCGCGAAACTGCGATTCCGCACGGGTAAGTGCTTGCAGGATCACGCTGGCGTGCGCGAGCATCGCCTCGCCGTCGGGCGTCATCGCCAGTGAATGGGTGTCGCGCACGAAGAGCCGCCGGCCGATTTCCTGTTCCAGACGGCGAATGTGCTCGCTCACGCTCGACTGCGTAAGGCCGAGTTGCCGCCCTGCTTCCGTGAAGCTGTGGCAGGCGGCCACTGTGGCGAAAGTCTTGAGCCAGATGGGATTAAGCATGCCGCATTGTTATCGGCAACGGCGATAACAGTCAATGTCCTTAGTGGGGTTCCCGATTGACGCGTATGTCAATATCATGTCGGCATACCCCATTTTTTGCGTCGCATGGTCTCCCATCGCCGCCGGACGCCGTCAGGCGGCCGAGTTGCCTGAGGCCGCGCCGCCTGCCGAAAAGTACAAATGAGTAAGGATTCAAGCCAGACTGCGTTGCTCTGGATCGTCGCTGCCGGTTTTTTCATGCAGTCGCTCGACACGACGATCGTCAACACTGCGCTGCCCTCCATCGCCCATAGCCTGCATGAAAAGCCACTGGCCATGCAGCCGGTGATCGTCGCCTACACGCTGACCATGGCGATGCTGACGCCCGCCTCCGGCTGGCTCGCCGACCGCTTCGGCACGCGCCGGGTCTATTTCGCCGCAATCCTGATCTTCGTGCTCGGCTCGCTATGCTGCTCGAGCGCCCACACCCTGGGACAACTGGTGATGGCGCGGGTGTTGCAAGGCGTCGGCGGTTCGATGCTGTTGCCAATCGGACGCCTCGCCGTGCTGCGCAGCGTGTCGGGTGAGGAATATGTGGCGGCGCTCGCATTTATTTCGGTCGCGGGACAGGTGGGCCCGATCGTCGGTCCGACGCTCGGTGGCTGGTTCGTCGAGGCCATTTCCTGGCACTGGATTTTCCTGATCAACGTGCCCATTGGGGCAATTGGCCTCTTCGCGGTGAATCGTTATCTGCCGCGCAGCAGCACATCCGCTGCGCCGCCGTTCGATTTCTTCGGCTGCGCCCTGCTCTCGCTATGCATGATCGCGTTCTCGCTCGCCGTGGAAACGCCGGTGCAGACGCATCGTGCCGCGTGGGCCTCCGGCTTGTTCGTGCTCGGCCTGGTTGCCGCGCTCGCCTATGTGCCGTATGCAAAGCGCCGCGCCAACCCGCTCTTCAAACTCAGACTGTTTAGCGAACCTAACTTCAGTGTGGGCCTGATCGGCAATCTGGTGTGCCGCATCGGCTCCAGCGCGGTGCCGTTCCTGCTGCCGCTCCTGATGCAGCTGGAGCTCGGTTACACGCCGCTGCATTCGGGCATGATGATGCTGCCCGCCGCGCTCGCCGGCACCGTCGCCAAGCGCTGGATCGCGCCGCTCATCCGGCGTTATGGCTATGACACGTTCCTGCTGGTCAATACGGTGATCGTCGGCTCGGCGATCGTTGCGTTCGCATTGATCTCGCGCGGCACGCCGCTCTTCGTCGAAATTGCGGTGCTGGTCGTGTTCGGCGCGGCCAACTCGATGCAGTTCGCGGCCATGAACAGCGTCACCCTGAAGGGGCTCTCGCACGAGGACGCGGGCAGCGGCAACAGCCTGTTTTCGATGGTGCAGATGCTGGCAATGGGTCTTGGCGTATCGATCGGCGGCGGACTCGTGAATCTGTTCTCCGCGCAACTCGGTTCGCCGGCCATGGGGTTCCGCTTGAGCTTCGTGTGCGTCGGTGTGATAACGCTGGTCTCGGCGCTGGTGTTCCGGCGGCTCGAAGAAGCACCCGTTGTGGCGGCGTCGGTCAGGCGCGCGGCGCCCAGCGCGGGCCGTTGATTATTTAGTTGGCTACACGCGGTGACCGGCGAATGACAGGACGCCGGCGCCGTTGTCCAGGGCCAGGCGTCCAGCGTCGATCAACGAATGTGATCGCCGAACAGGCCCAGCAGGCCGATGATGATCAGATAAAGCGCCACGATGTAGTTGAGCAGGCGCGGCACGACGAGGATCAGAATGCCGGCGATCAGCGCCGCGAGCGGGCCCACGTTCGTCACGATATGCATGTTTTTTTTCTCCAGAATCGAAAGCGGAAAATGCCGCTCAGCCGACGTGCCGGCAACCCGGCTCGACCCGCCGCAGATGCAGCGTATCGGTTCGCACAGCGGCGAACGTCGCCTCCGGAGTAGCAAGCGCCGTACCTGCTCCGGATGCCTGCGCAGTCATGCGCATCGCATGGCGCGTACTGATGTGCTTTTGGCGCTGACGCGGCCCACTTGGGCCCGCGCTCCGCAGAACGAAAAGCGTGCGCGGGTTCATCCTCCGTCTCTTCCTGGCCAACCCAGCCCCCTCACATTCAATCCGGCAGACGAACACCAGAGAGCCGCTCGCAGGCGTCGAGCAGGCGCTCCTGCACCGACACGTCGTACACGACCGGATGCGGCTCGCGCGGCTTCATGTGATAGAAATACGCGCCGCTCACGGTCGCTGCAGGCTCATCGCTGACAGCGAGCCAGACCTGGGTCTTCGGTGCGGCTTCCAGATCGTCAGGCGCCTCGGCTCCGCCCATCTTCGTTGCCACCCAGCCGGGTTCAAGCGAAGTCGACAACACCTGCGGCCAGCGGCGCGCCATCGCAAACGCGAGTAGCGCGTCGTGCAGCTTCGAATCCGAGTAAGCCTGCGTGCCCTGCCATGGGCGCTTCTCCCAGGTGAGGTCCTGCAGCGTGCCGTCACCGTGCTGATGCAGCGCGGAACTCAGATAGACCAGCCGCCGCGGCTTTTCGATCAGCGCGGTCAGGATGTACGGTGCCAGCGTGTTGACGGCGAACACATGCGACAAGCCGTCGACGGTGGCGATGCGCCGCGGCTCGCGATAGCCTACCGCCGCGTTGTGGATGACGGCGTCGAAGCGGCCGAGCCGGTTGACCTCATCGGCGAGCGCGACCGTCTCAGCGATGCTCGACAGATCCCCCTGAACCGCGCTCTGCGCGCCTGGTGCGCCCTTTAATGCAGCCTGCGCGCGAGCCTCGTTGCGGCCGTGCAGCACGACTTCGTGTCCTGCGTCGATCAACAAGCGGGCAGCCATCTGGCCGAGACCATCCGCGGAGCCGGTAATGAAAATGCGTGACATGATGCCTTCCTTCAAGAATCAAACCGATGAATGGGGTTCGGTGCCTGGGTTGCCGCAGCGTGCCAGGTAACGCTTGCAGTCTGTGGTGAACGCACACCCTGAGGCGCGATGACGTCGAGCTTAGCCGCCGACGCGCCATCACGCGAGAGCCGGTGGGTCATATGGATCATGACCATTTATCATGAATAGTTCAGAGCAGATGCCACTTGGTATTTCGCATTGGCATTTTCGCTGACCGGGGTCGCTGCATAAGCGCCGCCCATCTGCTAACCTGACCGCGTCAACACTACAGCGTCCTTTAGGCGCGCTTCACATGCCCATTCGGCTTACCTCGCGGCCCACTGCGCTCAAGCTCACCACCCGCGCGGCGCTTGCCGCGCTGCTTTCGCTGCCATGCGTGGCCTTCTCCCAGGCGCAGGCCGTCACGAATCAGCCGGTCAACCTGATGGCCGGACCCGGCGAGGACTATCCGGTGGTCACTGGCCTCGGGCCCAATCAGCCGGTCGAGGTGATGGGCTGCGTCAGCACCTACGAATGGTGCGACGTAGCGCTCGACGACCTGCGCGGCTGGATCGACGGCAACGCACTCACCTATGCGTACGAAGGGAACTACGTGCCGCTCGAAAGCTATGGCGCGGTCATCGGCTTGCCCGTCATCGGGTTCTCGATCGACACCTACTGGGACCGCTACTATCACGGCCGGCCGTGGTACGGCGATCGCGACCGCTGGCGACATGGCGGGCCGCCTGGCTATCCTGGCGGCGGGCATCCCAATGAGCCCCCGCCGCACGGGCCGGAACCGTATCGGCCACCAGGCCAGCCGCAGCCGAATGGCGGCGCGCCCTATCGGCCGCCGATGCAGGAGCAGGGGCAACCGGTTTACCGTCCCAACGCCGGACCTGTGCCGCACGGCGGGCCGCAGCAACAGGCACCGTCGCAGCAATACGGCGGACGTCCGCCCGTTCAGGCGCCGCGTCCGCAACCGCAGCCACAGGCTCAACCGCAGGGGCGCGGGCAGCCCAATGAGGGGCATCGCGAGCCGCAGCCTCAGTGACGCCGGGGCTGCGTCCCGCACCGACCGATCTTATTGCACGGAGTCCACCATGACCGACGAACTCAACCCACCCAACGCGCCAGCCCAGGCCAACATGGTCCAGCCCGAGATTGACCCAGACCTGCAGGCAGTCGCGAGCGAAGTATTCGACCTCGCGCGGCGCGGTGACGCGGCCACGTTGGCAGCGGTCATCCGCAAAGGCGTACCGCCCAACCTGCGTAACGAAAAAGGCGACGGCCTGCTGATGCTGGCGAGCTATCACGGTCACGCCGACGCCGTGCGCACGCTTGCCGAACTCGGCGCCGATCCGAACCTGCGCAACGACAATGGCCAAAGCCCGATTGCCGGTGCCGCGTTCAAGGGCTTCAAGGAAGTCGTCGAAGCCCTGCTTGCTGCCGGCGCAGATGTCGAAGGGGCATCGCCCGACGGCCGCACCGCGTTGATGATTGCCGCGATGTTCAATCGGACCGAGATCGTCGACCTGCTGATCGCTCATGGCGCCGACCCGCAGGCGCGCGACGCGTCAGGTGTCACGCCTCTCGATGCGGCCAATCGCATGGGGGCGCCCGATACGCCCGCGCAACTTGCGAAGGCACGCACCTGATCAAAGAGGCCAACACCACGTCCACAGCCGGCACCAAAGCGGGATTCGCGGCCCGGTCCAAAGCCTAGTCGAAGGCCGGGTCCAGATCCGAGTCCAGAGCCCGGTCAAAGGCCGGGTCGAGTTCCAATTCCGGCGCCCGATGCTGCGCGGCGTCGTGCGCCAGCGCCGCGGCCCACGCGCACAGCGTATCGCCGAAGCCGCCACGCGCCCGGCTCGCGCGCCGCGCACTCGTCACCACACGCGGCGCCGCACTCCACGCGATGCGCGCGCCTGTCGCCTGCAACTGCTCCACCAGCGCGACATCCTCACTGCAGGCGAGCGGCGCGAAACCGCCTGCGCGCAGATAAGCCTGCGCCGACACGCCAAGGTTGGCGCCGTGCACATGCCGGTGCCCGTCCGCGTCCATGTAGGTCCGGCGGAAATAGTCGCGCAGTTCTTGCGGATGAGCCGTCCAGTCGTCGACGCAAATCGAGCCACACACCGCATCGGCGCCAAGCGCCAACTGCGCCGCAAGCCAACCGGGTGAGACGCGGCTGTCGGCATCGGTAAACGCCAGCCAGCGCACGCCCTCCTCCACCAACCGTTGCGCGCCGGCAGCGCGCGCGACACCGACATTGCGCGCCTGCAACGCGAGAGTTTCGACGCCGTAGTGCCTGGCAATCTCGGCGGAGCGGTCCGTGCAGTCGTCGAGTACCACGACCGTGCGCACCGCTTCGCCGGCGAGCGCCGGATTGCATGCTGCTGCGAGAATCGAGCTGAGGCAACGCGCCAGCGAAGCCTCCTCATTGTGTGCGGGAATCACGATGCCGATCATGCGAGCCCCTCTTGTTCAGCGACCGAGCGGGAGTCATGCGACCACACGTCGAGCAGCACATCCGGATCTTCGTGACGTACGAGCCGTGTCAGTCCGCAGCGCGCATCGAGCAATGCGTGCACGCACGCTGCCGTTTGCGGTGCGGCATCAAAAGGTCGGCGCCAGTGACAGGCCAGCAACGTGCCGTCGGGCGTAAGCGAGCTCTTGATGCGTTCGGCCAGTTGGTCCAGTCCGGACGCGTCCAGGTAATAGGCCAGTTCGCTGATCACGATCAGGTCGAAGGAGCCGTCGGGCCAGTCCTGCGGCACGCTGCGGCACTCGACTTGCACATGAGGCGTGGCCGCCACACGCTCAGCGGCGAGGCGCACGGCGGTCTCGTTCAGGTCGGCCGCGAGCAGATTGTCGCAACGGTCGGCAAGTTGTGCCGACAGTTCGCCGTTCCCGCAGCCCGGCTCGAAGGCGCGCCGGTAGCGCTCGCGCGGCAGCATGGCCATCGTAAGCAGGCGTTTGCGGCGCTCGTACCAGCGGTTGCGAAAGCCCCAAGGGTCGTCGCACGCGTCGTAGAGCGCGTCGAAATAGCCGTCGGAGGAAATCATATCGGACTCCTTGTCATCCACCCTGCGGCCCGCCGCCAGTAAGCGGCGGACGCGCCTTATTTCTCTTGCATGCCTCTCACGGCAACCCAGCGACCCTTAAAGCTCCCACGGATCGCCGTGGTCGCCGCGCTGTCCCAGCGTGCGTTCGCCGAGCGCGGCGAGATCGCGCTCCGCGTGGCTCTGTCGGAGGAACACCGGCAGATCGGCCATCGCCCGTGCAAACCGTTCGTTACGGCAGAGCGGCGCCGCGCCGAGCGCCCGGCCCGCGTGCTCCACCACCGTGGTGGCAGCCGCCTCGACCACGAGCCGCGCGCGCATCGCCGCACTCTGCATGTCGCCGCCGGGATGCGCGTCGATCTGGAGCGCGGTGGCGCGCAACACCGCCGCCGCCCCCGCCAGCGCGACATCCACGGCGCCCATGTGCGCGAGGCGATGCGCGTCGGGGCGAGCGGCAACCGCCTCGGCCATCATGCTTGCGAGGCCCGCAGCCGCGCCGTACCAGCACGCGGCAATTCCCGCACCGCCCTGCCAGAACCCGGCCCGTCGGACATAGCCATGCGGCGCGCCGAGTTGGACCGCTCGTGTCTCATCGAAGCGGACGTCACCGCTCTGCGTCGCGCGCATGCCGACCGCGTGCCAGTGATGCGTGGTGATCGAGATCGACGGCTGGTCCATCGTGAGCGCCGCCAGTACCGGTTCGTCACCGACCCAGGCGGTCACCAGCGCGTGGCTGACTGCCTGCGCGCCGGAGCACCATGCTTTGGTGCCGCTGAGCCGCAGTTGACCGTCAGCGAGCGGCGTGGCGAGGACGCGTGCGTCGGGGGCTTCCGCCGCCCACACCCCCCAGCGGCTGCCGGGAGGCACATGAGGCGCGTCCAGTTCAGCGAGGATCGCGAGCGCGTCGGTGTGACCTTCGAACAGCTTGACGAGACCGAGATCGCGTGCGGCGACCGCCGCCAGCGCACGCCACCGCGTGAGCGTTCGACCGCTCCCCGGCAAGGGCAAACGGTCATATCCGGCATCGACCATCTGCTTCAGCATTTCGCCGAGTGCGCCGGGGTCTGCCGCGTCGAAGCACGCGCGATTGAGGAACGCGTCGAGGGCAGCGAGTGGATTTTTTACAGAGTCCTGATGATTGGCCGCGACCGGATCATCGTCATTTGCGGCGCCACGGGCACGCCGCTTTGCCTCGTGATTGGCTGCACGAATACGGATATCAAGCATCTGGCCTCCCTTGACCGCGTCGAATGGGCTGCGCGGCCGTTGGGAAACCGCAGCGCTTGCCCGTGTTCGAGCAAGCGTCGTGCCGTGCCCTGCAATTCACGTGCGCAGCGCGACTCGAGCGAAGCTCGCATAATGGCGAGGCGCGCCCGCGGGGCGTTCTGGCGCCCGGCTGACGAGCGCCGTGCGAAGGAGATCAGAGCCCGATGAAACCCGTCCTTTCAAACGACGACGCATTGCAACGCGCCGTACTTGCCGAGTTAAGCGCGGCCGGCGTGTCTGCGGGCCACGTCGGTGTCACCGCGCAGGCTGGCATGGTGACGCTGTTAGGCCACGTGGAGCACGCCGCCCAGAAGCATCAGGCCGAGAGCGCCGCGTTGCGGCTCAAGGACGTCAAGGCGGTGGTCGTCGCCATCGAGATTCGCAACACGAACACGACCAAACAGCGCGATGACCAGCTCGCCGCGGAAGTGCTGACGCGCCTCGCCTGGGACACGTGGGTGCCGCGGGATGCAATCAAGGTCAAAGTCGAACACGGATGGGTGACGCTGATCGGTCAGGTTGACCGGAATGAGCAGAAGGCGGCCGCGCTAGAGGATGTCAGCAGGTTGTTCGGCGTCGCGGGCGTATCCGATCATATGACCGTCAAGGCCGGTGGCACCGCGCGGGCGACCGGGAGCAAGCCCGGCAAGCGTGTTTGAGTGTGTTTGAGCGCCGTTGCGCAATGGCATGGGTACGTCGTCACGGCGTCAAGGCACAAACCGCGCACGGACACGCCCATGTGTTATTGCGCTGGTTGCCCCAGCAACGCCCGGCAATGGCGCGCAATCTGCCGCTCTTCCTCGGTGTGCATGACCCGCACCTTGCCGGCGGGGTCCTCGGCCCTCAAGCCCATGAACTCGAGACCCGTGCAGACACGCCGCCGCACTTCGGCGCTGTGCTCACCTATACCGCCTGCAAACACCAGCAGGTCGATCCCGCCCAGCAACGCAGCATAGGCGCCCACATATTTGCGCACGCCCGTGGCAAACGCGTCGATCGCCAGTTCGGCGTCCTGATCGCCTGCCGCGCTGCGCTTCTCCAGCGCCTGCATATCGCCCTCGCCCCCAGTGAAGCCGGCGAGGCCGCTCTCGCGGTTCAGCAGCGTTTCGAGCTGGTCCGCGCCGACGTGCTCGGTGCGCATCATGTAGAGCAGCACGCCGGGGTCGAGATCGCCGCTGCGGGTGGCCATGGGTATGCCACCGGTCGGCGTGAGCCCCATCGACGTATCGACGGAGCGCCTATCACGCAGCGCGCACACGCTCGAGCCATTGCCCAGATGCGCAAACACCGCGCGTGCAGGCAGATCGTTACCGAGTTGCCGCACCAGCGATTCATACGACAAGCCGTGAAAGCCGTAGCGAATCACACCGGCCTCGGCGTAGCGGCGCGGCAACGCGAGTTGCGAAGCCACCGCTGGCATCGTGCGATGAAAGGCGGTATCGAAGCAGGCGTAATGCTGCGCGTCGCTGAAAATCTGCATGGCCTGATCGATCAACGCCAGCGCCGGCGGGATATGCAGCGGCGCAAAATGCACCGCCTCCTGCAGTTGTTGCCTGACTTCGGGCGTGAGAAGCTGATGCTCGCGCAGATGAGGCCCGCCATGCACCACCCGGTGCCCAACCGCTGACGGCCGGGTATGGCCATGCTCCGCCAATGCGCCGGCGAGCTTCTGCAAGGCGTCGGTTTGCGACTCCATCAGATGTGCCTCTTGTAGCAGAACGGTGCCGTCCGCGGTTTGAATCTTCAGGCTACCGTCCGGCCGGCCGATGCCCTGCGCGCTGCCTTCCAGCAGAAGCGTTTCGTCATCCTCATCGGTGCTGGCGTCCGGAGAACCCGCCGCCGCGCCGCCGCCCGCTGCTGCGCCGGCACGGCCAGCCTTGAAGAGGCCGAACTTGAGCGACGACGAGCCGCTGTTCAGGACGAGAATCGTCGCCGGATTCTTCTGCGTCTGGATCTGCGTGTCGCCCATCACCCTAGCCCGTCCATGTCCAGTTGCGGATCTCGTCCCTGTCGATGCCCTCGGCATGCGCATACGCGACATGCTCGATGATCTGGCCGCGCAGCCACTCCTTGACGTGATCGCCGACACCCCGGAGACCCGGTACGCGATCGATCGCGTCGATTGCCAGCGAGAAGCGGTCGACCTGGTTGATGATGGCTAGTTCGAGCGGCGTATTGATGTTGCCCTTCTCGTGATAGCCATGCACGTGCAGGTTCTCGTGATTCGCGCGGCGGTAGGTAAGCTTGTGCACCAGCGACGAATACGAGTGGAAGTTGAAGATGACCGGTTTGTCACGCGTGAACAGCGAATCGAAGTCGCGGTCCGACAAGCCGTGCGGATGTTCGGTGTCGGGCATCAGCCGGAACAGGTCGACCACGTTGACGAAGCGGATCTTCAGCCCGGGAAACTTCTCCTTCAGGATCTGCACCGCCGCCAGCGACTCCATGGTCGGGATGTCACCCGCGCAGGCCATCACCACGTCCGGCTCAGCACCATGATCCGTCGAAGCCCAGTCCCAGATGCCGATGCCCTTGGTGCAGTGAATCACGGCCGCCGCCATGTCGAGGTACTGCAAATGCGGCTGCTTGTCAGCGACGATCACATTGACGTAGTCGCGCGAGCGCAGGCAATGGTCGGCCACGCTCAGCAGGCAATTGGCGTCGGGCGGCATGTAGATGCGCACCACGGTGGGACTCTTGTTGGTGACGACGTCGAGAAAACCCGGGTCCTGGTGCGTAAAGCCGTTGTGATCCTGACGCCAGACGAGTGACGTGATCAGCAGGTTGATGGACGGCACCGGTTGCCGCCATCTCAACTCGAGCTTCGCTTTTTCCAGCCATTTGGCGTGCTGGTTGAACATCGAATCGATCACGTGCACGAATGCTTCGTAGGTGGCGAAAAGGCCGTGCCGGCCCGTGAGCACGTAGCCCTCGAACCATCCTTCGAGTGTGTGCTCGCTGAGCATTTCCATCACACGGCCGTCCACCGACAGCTCGCCGCCGTCCGCGTCGCTGGGCTCGAAATTGGCCAGCCACGTTTTCTCCGATGCCGCGTAAATCGCAGTCAGGCGGTTGCTGGCGGTTTCGTCCGGGCCGAACACGCGGAAGTCGCTCATATTGCGCCGCATGACTTCGCAGAGAAATTTGCCGAGCACATCCGTGGGCGACACATAGGTTGTAGCGGGCGAACCGACCTCGACGCCGAACTCGCGAAAATCCGGCATCTCGAGCGCCTTGCACAGCAACCCGCCGTTCGCGTGAGGATTGGCGCTGATCCGGCGCGAACCGGTGGGCGCGAGTTCACGCAGCTCGGCAACCAGCCGGCCGTTTTCGTCGAACAGTTCTTCGGGCCTGTAACGGCGCATCCAGTCTTCGAGGAGTTGCAGGTTCTTGTCGTTGGTGGCGGGATCGAGAATCGGCACCTGGTGCGCGCGCCAGGAACCCTCCACGCGATGTCCATCCACTTCCTTAGGGCCCGTCCAACCCTTCGGCGAACGCAGCACGATCATCGGCCAGCGCGGCCGCTCGGCACGGCCACTGTCGCGCGCCTGCTGCTGAATCGAGCGGATCTCTCCGATACAGTGTTCGAGCGTGGCGGCCATTTTCTGGTGCATCGCCTCCGGCTCGTCGCCCTCGACGAAATACGGCTTGTGTCCGTATCCCGTCAGCAGCGCCTCCAGTTCCTCACGCGGAATGCGGGCGAGGATGGTTGGATTGGCGATCTTGTAGCCGTTCAGATGGAGCACCGGCAACACGGCGCCATCGCGGATCGGATTGAGGAATTTGTTCGAATGCCATGAGGTGGCGAGCGGCCCCGTTTCCGCTTCGCCGTCGCCCACCATCACGGTGACGATCAGATCCGGGTTGTCGAACGCCGCGCCATAACCGTGCGAGAGGCTGTAGCCAAGTTCACCGCCTTCGTGAATCGAGCCCGGCGTTTCCGGCGTGCAATGCGAGCCGATCCCGCCAGGAAACGAAAACTGGCGAAAAAAGCGCTGCATGCCGGCTTCGTCTTCGCTGCGGTCCGGATAGATCTCTGAGTAATGGCCTTCAAGGTAACTGCTCGCCAGGGTCGCCGGCGCGCCATGGCCGGGACCGGCGATGTACACGACATTCAGGTCGAGTTTCCTGATCAGGCGATTGAGGTGAACCAGCAGGAAACTCTGACCGGGATCCGAGCCCCAGTGCCCGAGCAGGCGCCGTTTGATGTGTTCGGGCTTCAGCGGTTCGCGCAACAGCGGATTGTCGCGCAGGTAGATCATGCCGGCCGCGAGGTAGTTGCATGCGCTCCAGTAGCGGTCCATCTTGCGCAGCGTTTCGGCATCCAGCACCGGGGTCTGGGTGTTGATCTCGGCCATCGGGTCACTCCATGGTATGGACTGCCTGTTGAGAATACGGGGATCAGAAGTTCCACTTTCCGTCCGGGGTGTGACAAACGTGGGACAGCAACGTTCGCACCAGCCGCGCGTCAGGCTGCATTTCAGGCCACCCCTCAGGCCGCTTCTAAAGCCGTCCCTCAGGCCGAAAACACCGCGAGATCCATGGTGGCCAGTTCGCCGATATGCTCGATCGTGATATCGGCCGGGGGATACGTGACAAGATTGGCCTTGTCCAGCGCGTAATGCCCCTGGCGTGGAAAGACCGTGATCAACCGCTCCTTCCAGATCTGCTTCATCGCGGCAAGGATCCGCAGCTTGTCATCGATCATGACGTAGCGGCGGGCCGGGTAGCGTTGCACGACCTCGTCGAGCATCTGCTCCTTGTGGATGTAGATCAGCACGCGCCCTTCCACCGCGTCCCAGAGACCCGACTGCTTGATCTTACGGGGCTGGAACACGACGTCACCGTCGGACAGGATCACCGTCGGTCCAAGCGTGCGCAGACGCGCGAGTGCCGCGAGCACGTTGGGAAACAGGCGGGTCGGAAACGGATAGTCGATCAGGAACGACGACATCAGCATCAGCCGCGTATCGCACTGACGCTCCTGCCGGTAGCGCTGCAGCGCCCCGAGGTAGTCGGCGTAGCCGAGCTCGCTGCGCAGTGTTTCGAAGATTTCCCAGTACCGGTCACTGCTCGCGCCGAACTCCTGCTTCAGATGGGTGCGTAAATCCGCCACCACCTCATCGTTGTTCAGCAGTGTGTTGTCGACATCGAGCAGGAATACGACTTCTTCAGGCGCGCTCATATGCTAGGTTCCTCCACAAGCGATAGTGTTGGGTACAGTCGCCTCGCGCGGCGTGCGCCGGCAGGTGGCCATACCTTGGGGATCGGCGAAGCGGTTTAGCCGGTATTGATCATACCCGCGCTGAGGCGACGGCGTCGTCAAGGTGGGCGACGCCGTCGCTCCGACGTAATCGCACAAGAAAGTGCGGACGAGAAAGTGGGATGATCCAACAGTCCGTTGAATGATAAGTTATCCGAACTGAACTCGCGCCGCGGAATGCCGTCGTGAATCAGGTTGGGTGCGAATGAGATGCGCAGCGAACTGCGGCTGGATCGAAGCGTGACGCACGTTCGACGCGCAGACAAAAAGATGCGCGCTCCCGGGACCAAAATGGGCGCGCGCAATACACTTGCTACACGGCGGCATCAACCGGACCGGGGAATCCATTGCTCGACGCCTCCGCACTCTTAGATTACGCGGATCCGCTGCGGACTAAAAGCGATAAATCTGCGTCAATGCCGATTCATTGCCATCCCGGCAAATAAAGGCTTCAGCGTTTCAACATGGGAATCAACCAGCGGTAGTCTGATTAAATGATGTTTCGACGCATGATGTCTGCGATGAACCGGATATTGTCCTTCCTGTACCGGCCGCTGCACGGGCGATGGTGTGGCGTGATCGCTCGAGGCAAAAAAAAGCCCGCTCTAATACGCGGGCCTAAACGTTCGGTGGAGAACGTTCCAGAAAGCCGTTTAAATTTAGCCTGGAAAAATTCATTGTCAATGAAGAGTTGTTTTCCTGTTGTCCGCTTATTCAATAAAGAGGGCATGACACTCGTCGAATAACATCAATAATCAGATCAATTCATAACGAACGAATCGAAATTGAATAAGTATGATGTGACCGGCGGCTTCCTGTCGCCCTCGCCCCTTTAGGCAGCGGGCGAGCCGCCGCGTAAAGGATTCAGCCAGCATCCGACGCCCAGCGTTCCTCGCGCGCAACTCGCTCGAGCGCCAGTTCGAACATCGCGCGGGCGCGATTCGCGACCTCCGCCAGATAGCGATGCAGTGCCGCATCGGCCGGCGTGCGCGACATGCAGTCGTCGCTGTATTGCTCGAACGATGATAATTGCCGCACCAGATCGGCCAGATGGCGCGGGCACTCGCAGGCAATGGTCGACGAGCGCCCGGCGATCGACGCGAGCGCTTCGTCGGAATAGCGGCGCGGCGTGCGAGCATAGAGCTCGGCCGAATCGCGAGGCTGCGTGGCGGGCGCGAGGTCGTGCAGTATCTGCATGGCCAGCGACTTTTCGAGCGGCTCGCGATAGACCCGCACACCGGAATAACGCAGCGCATTCACGCTGTGCTCGGTGCCGAATGCATAGACAACGGCGACCACCTTGGCATGACAGGTCTCGCCGAGCGTGAGGATCGCTTGCACCAGTTCGTCCTGCAGCGAGGCCACGTGAATCACCAGCGCATCGGTTTTCAGCGGATGTGCCTGGGCGTCCTTGATATCGTCGAATACGGTCAGCCGCTGCTGGCTCGCGGATTGCAACGCGGGCAGATCGCCACGCAAGCGTCGCGCCAGTGCCACGCCGACGATTACGAGTGTCGACTCGGCGGCACTCTCTGCCAGATTGGGGGGAGAGGCTGCCTCGGCATAGGTCAGCGCGAGACGGTCCAGCTGATCGAGTTCCAGCCTCGCGATCGAACCGATCGCATGACCGCGTTCAACCAGTTTCTTCAGCACGATCAACCGCTGTACGTCTTGCGACGAGTAAAGGCGTTGCCCCGAAGCGCTCTTGGGCGGCGACACGACGCCGTAGCGCCGTTCCCAGATGCGCAGGGTCGTGACGGGCATCCGCGCAAGGCGCGCGGCCGCGCCGCTGCGATAGCACGGAAGGCTGTTTTTCTCTTCGTCGCTGGTGGCTGACATGGCAATGAGATGCTCGGGAAGACGGCCGTGGGACCCTTGCGCTCCGTACCAGCCTGACGCATTTATGAGTCGGTTAAGTCTCATTGTAGGACGCTGTTCAGACTCAAATAGCCGTGAGTTGTAATATTTATCGAGTCATTTACGTTTCATTCACATTTCGCGATTTACGAAAACGGATTAAGCGATCCCTTCTCCGTATTCGTCCGCATTGCGAACGCGCGCGGGGCCGTGCGAAATTGCCGCCAGCCAGTCACACGCTCGGCGGCCAACCTTACAGAATTCTTAAGACATCCAGAACATCTAGAACAAGAGGCGTACATGTCCACACAAAAGGCGGCTGAAATCGCTGCCCGGTTTGACCGGTTGCCCCCTTCGCGCACCGTCTGGATCATGGTGATCCTGATCTCGCTGGGTGGCGTGTTCGAGTTCTACGATCTGTTCTTTACCGGCTATGTCGCACCTGGCATGGTCGAGTCGGGGCTGTTCAAGCCCGAATCGCTAGGCTTTTTCGCGGCGCTGCAGCCGCTCGCGGTGGCCGGCTTCGGCACCTTCGTGTTTGCCACCTTCGCCGGCCTGTGGATCGGCACGGTGGCGTTCGGCTTTGTGGCGGACCGCTTCGGGCGGCGTCTTGTGTTCACGTGGTCGCTGATCTGGTACATGGTCTGCACGATCATCATGGCCTTTCAGACCTCGGGATTCGCGCTCGATATCTGGCGCCTCATCTCCGGCATCGGTATCGGCGTCGAGCTGGTCACCATCGACACCTACATCTCCGAGTTGATCCCGAGCGGCGAACGTGGCCGTGCGTATGCCGTCAACCAGTTCATCACCTTCTCGGTCGTGCCGGTCGTTGCGTTCCTCGCCTATGCGTTAAAGGGCACGCAGCCGTTCGGCCTCGAATATTGGCGGGTGGTGATCCTGATCGGCTCGGTCGGCGCGGTAATCGTCTGGATCCTGCGCCGCAAGATCCCCGAGAGCCCGCGCTGGCTCGCGCGGCACGGGCGCATCGAGGAAGCCGAGCGCATCGTCGCCGATATCGAACGCCGTGTCGCTGCCGAGAAAGGCGTGGTGCTGCCGGCCCCTCAGCCGGTCTCGCCCGAACAGTCCGGCACCGGTTCATACAAAGAGATTTTCGGGCCGCGCTACCGGACCCGCACCATTCTCCTGTCGATCTTCAACATGGCCCAGGTGATCGGCTTTTACGGCTTCGCCGCGTGGGTGCCGACGCTCCTGATCCATCGCGGCATCCACGTGACGGCGAGCCTCGGGTACGCCTTCGTGATTGCCATCGCCAATCCGTTCGGGCCGCTCCTCGGCGTGTGGTTCGCCGACAAGCTGGAACGCAAGACGCAGATTTGCGGCGGGCTGATTACGATGGCCGTGGTTATCGCAGTGTTCTCGCAGGTTTCCGCGCCGTGGTTGCTGATCGTGCTGGGCGTGCTGTTCACGCTGGCCGCGAACATCATGTCCTATGCGTATCACGGCTATCAGGCCGAGTTGTTCCCAACGCGGGTGCGGGCCCGGGCGATCGGCTTTGTCTATTCGTGGAGCCGGATTTCCGCCGCGTTTGCGGGGCTGGCTATCGGCGTTCTGTTGCATGGGTACGGCGTGCCGGGCGTGGCGGCGTTCATCGGCGTCTCGATGCTGGTCGGGATCTGCATGATCCTGCTCGGGCCGTCGACACGCGGACTGTCGCTCGAGACCATCAGCCATTGATTCGTACGCGGGCGCCTCAGCGGATCCTCTGTAACGTGTCAGATGGATGACGATCGATACGCCCAAATCGGGATAGGGGCAGGCCTCGCGGCCCGACCCCTCCCACACCACCGTGCGTACGGGTCCGTACACGGCGGTTCGGATCGGTTGATCGACTACTGACATAAAGATGGAAGACCGAGGGACCGCAGGAAGCGGTTGGTCAGTGCGTGCTGGAGCGCGGGGCTATTGCTCAGTCTCCATGCAGCGTGCGGAGAACCCGCCGTCTGGGCGGCAAGGTCCCGGCTGACACCACGCGCGGTCAACTCCCGGAATCGCGTTCGGCCCCGCTTCCACTGCTTCCAGAAGAAGCAGCGTACGCGACGGCGTACCCATTCATCCAGGCGCTGCAGCACGCTTGGCGTTTCGCAGAAACCGAAGTAGCCACGCCAACCCGTCAGGTACCGGTTCAGCGTGCCGATCATCTGGTCAGCGCTGACCCCTCGCGTGCGTTGAGTCAACTCCCGGATTCGATCCTTGAAGCGAGCCAGCGCCTTGGGCGCAATGCGCCGTTTGACCTGTACCCGGTTCGAGAAGGCGAATCCGAGGAATTTGCGCGTGTGTGGCCGCGCGACCGCGCTCTTCGCCTCATTGACCTTCAGCTTCAGCTTGCCGGTGAGGAAGGCTTTCAGCCCCACCATCACCCGTTGGCCCGCGCGTTCGCTGCGTACATAGACGTTACAGTCGTCGGCGTACCTCGCGAATCGCAGTCCGCGTCGCTCAAGCTCCCGGTCGAGGTCGTCGAGCATCAGGTTGGATAACAACGGTGACAGCGGACCGCCCTGGGGCGTCCCTTCGTCCGTTGCCCCAACCAGCCCGTTTTCCAGCACGCCCGCCGTCAGGAAGGAGCGGATCAGCTTCAGGACTCGCCTGTCGCTGACACGCTTTGCCACCCGGCTCATCAGGATATCGTGGCTCACGCGATCGAAGAATTTCTCGATATCCAGATCTACCACCCATCGATACCCCGACAGGATGTAGCTTTGTGCCTTTGCCACGGCCTGATGCGCCGAGCGTCCCGGCCGGAAACCATAACTGGAGTCCGAGAACGTTGGGTCCCACTGCCTTTGCAGCACCTGCAAGACCGCCTGCTGAATGAATCGATCAAGTGCGCACGGGATGCCGAGCTTGCGCACGCCACCTCCATCCGGCTTGGGTATCTCGACCCGTCTGACAGGTTGTGGCTTGTACGTGCCTTCCAGCAGCATGGACCGTATCGTCGGCCAGTGCTCACGCAGGTACGCCGGTAATGCCTGAACCGTCATGCCGTCCACGCCCGGTGCACCTTTGTTTGCTCTCACACGTTTCAACGCCTGCTTCAGGTTCTCCCGTTCACAGACTTCCTCCATCAGTCGGTCACACGCCGACGGGCTTTCAGACTCGGGGTTCGCCGCCATAGGTTCAGCCCCTCGATAGCCAGTCCTCGGGGCTTCACCCCTACCTCCGGCATCAAGGACGCGATGCGTTTTCTGCTGCGTTCCCATGTCGAGTTCTCCGGCTTATTCGCCGCTCCTCTCCGTTTGGGCCTTCAGGCATCGCTGCCCTACTATGCCCGCTGCTGACTCCTGCACGGTGGTCAACGACCCTTGCGAGCCGTTCAGTCCTGAGTCCAGGACACCGGGCAGGCCTCCCGAGGTAAGCACAACCGCCTTCACCACACGCCTGCCAGATCTACCACCCCGTGCCTTGATGGTTATGGACTTCGCGATCATTAGCTCGCTCGTCCGCCCGGGTAGGCCTCATATCTGGTTTCTGTTCGTCAGGTCGTGGTTTTGCTATACGCATCCTTCAGACCCCGCCTCGCGACGACGCCCTTGCGTTTCACTAGCCCTTCACCACCATCAGGTTGGGCAGGGGACTTGCACCCCCAAGCTGCTGCGCATGCTCGGCGCACTAAAAGAAAGGCCCGGCTACGAGCCGGGCCTGCAAAGGTTACCCCGCTGCAAAGGCCAAGGGGCAACTGGACGTGACTATCGGGGGAATGCTGATTGCGCCGGGCGATGGGTTCGACCTCGGGCGGATGACCCCAATGTATTCGCTCTGACTTAAAGGCACCTTAAGCTCGTACACAAGTTTGCTATCAGGAGTGCGCGTGCCCCCTCGTCGCTGCGGCAATCAAGGATGCGATGCATAATTAGCGACGACAACCAACGGACGCGCAGTCATGACGGAACGTGAGAGCGGAACAGCAAGCACTGTAACGGCAGGCGAGGCCAAGGGGATCTCGAGCCGCGCGTCGAAGGAGCCCACGCCGTCGCCCAGATCGTATCGGACCTTGTGGGTCATTGTGCTGACGCTGCCGGCTACGATCGCGGGGCTCGCGATCGCCTTCGAGATCTTCGGTCTGCTCTTGCGCCTAAGTTTGCATTGATCTGAAATCGCCGCCGCAAAGCTCAGAAAATAAAGCCCGTATTGATGAATTGCGGCCCGTGGTCCGCGACGATGGCATCGAGGAATGCCTTGGTGCTATAGGTCTGCCTGGCGGCGATCATCAAACGGATTGGCTAATCGTCGAAGCCCAGTTCGGCATCGACCTGCTGGCCGAGTGCCAGCACCGCGCCGAAGCCCGACGACACGATCGCATTCTGACCGAACGTGAGCGCGCCGCCGAGCCGCGCATTGCCACGGTAGACGCTCATCGTATCGAGCGGTTCGTTCGGCCAATCCGGATCGGGGAAACCGCTCGCCTGATCGATGGTGGGGATCGGACAGCGCGCGCACGGCTTGACGAGGTGAAGCTGCACCGCTTCGTCACCGACCCAGACCGTGAGATTTTCCACATAATCTTCGTCGTACGCGTCGAGACCCGTGAAGACCAGGTTGGGCCTGAAACGGTTCATCGGGATCGGCGGTGCACCTTTGCCGGCCAGACGCCGGTTCAGGTCGGCAAGCGAGGCTTCGCCCAGCACCAGCAAGGGAAAACCGTCGGCAAACTGGGTGATCGCTGCAATATCGCCCGTCCATAGCGGATCGACCACGCGCCGTACCGCGGGATCGAAGCGCACGAGCCGCGCGGGCACGCCGAGGAACTCCGAAAACCAGGCCTCGGTTTGCGTGCCGGTATCGAAGGCCGACATCGTATCGCGCCACACCCTGGTCTCGATCAGCGCCGGCCGTTCGAGCGCCGCCACGGAGAGTGGCGTACGCAAGTCAGGCATGCCGGGCGCCGAGATAATCAGCTCGCGCTCGACCAAGCCAACGCGGATAAGCGCGAGTCGCCCATGACTGCGCTGAGTCAGCATGAGTCCGGTGGGGTCGACCACCATCCAGTTACGGTCGTATTCCAGACCCGTGTCGAGAAGCCGCGCTTCCTTTAATGCAATACCCGCGCACGATTTGATCGGATAGATGTATAGACCGCTGACGGTTGGCATGGTGGATGGATTTTTTATAAATGCGTTGAGACCGATTGTAGTGCGAGTTGCCCGCCTGGTTCGCTGAGAAAAATATCAGTGCTTCCCCGCGCGTCCCGTCATCCGGCCCAGCAGATCGATGCGCTGGATCAACTGATGGTAGATCACCGCGAGCACGTGCCCGGCGATCAGCGCGTACGTGACGTATGCGAGCAGATAGTGCACGCGCGAACCGAGATGAGAGAGGGCTTTGTCCTGTGGCACCACCGCAGGGACCTGGAACAGCCAGAACCAGTTCACCGCGTGACCGCCGCCATAGGAATTGATATAGCCGCTGATCGGCATGGCAAACAGGATCACATACAGCAAGCCGTGGCCGATGTGCGCGAGCGTCTGCTCGGCGGCGGGGATGCTGGCCGGCAGAGTCGGCGCGGTGCCCGACAGCCGCGTGACCACGCGAATCAGCGTCAGCAGCAAGATCGTAAGGCCGATCGACTTGTGCAGGTTAAACCAGTTGTTCCGCAGCGGATCGTGACGGTCGAGGTTGGTCATGTACCAGGCGAGCGGAATCACGACGAACATGCACAACGCGGTCAGCCAGTGCAGCACCCGTAGCGTGAGGCTATAGGTCAGGTGGCTCGACGGCATGGCGGCGCTCGCCGGAGAAGAAGTTTGCGATGGACGGGACATGACGAAGGCCTTTCGATCGAATCCAGACGAGAAAAGCGTGACATAGAAATAAGGCAAGCGCGCTGGTGGTCCGCTTGCCGTGTATTACGCGCCGTTACATACGCCGTCACCTGGTTTGGCGCGTCATTCACACGCCATTCATCTGCCATCATCGTGCCATTTACGTGCCACTTTGGCGCCATCAAATCGCGCTATCCGCTGTCAAGCTACTCAGTTCGCCGAAGCAATCTTCATTCCCAGCCCTCAAGCCTGAGGGTCGCGCGCACAAGCCGCTGTTCCTCCTGCTCGATCTCCCTGAGACTCTCGCACATGCCGGTGACATGCGCACTCGCCGCCTTGCGGGCCTGTTCCGGTAGTTTGCCGGTCACGGCGTTATAGAGCCGTGCATGTTGCCGGTCAATCACGCGCTTGTACGGTTCCCGGTGGTATAGGTTGTTGACCGACGCGAATACCGAACTCAACAGCAGGTCGGTCAGCGAGCTCAGCGTATGGACCAGCACAGGGTTATGCGACGCTTCGCAGATCGCCAGATGAAAGGCATGGTCGAGCCGAGCGTGCGCCGAGGCGCTGGTTTCCTTGCCGTGCGCAGCGATCATTTCCTCATAGCGCCGGGTAATCATCACGAAGTCGGCGGGCGTGCCGCGCAATGCCGCGAGCCTCGCGGATTCGGCCTCGAGCATGCCGCGCACTTCAAAGAGGTCGTACAGCGTGCGCGGTTGAGAGCCAAGCAGATGCATCAGCGGCGAGAGTGCCGGCTGCGCCGTGAGGCTTGCGACGAACGAACCCTTGCCCTGCGACGTCTCGATGATGCCACGCGCCCGCAGCAGCTTGAGCCCCTCTCTGAGCGCGGTGCGCGAGACGCCGAGCTTTTCGGTGAGGCGCCGCTCGGACGGCAGCGCGTGACCGGACTTGAGCACCCCATCGACGATCAGACGCTCGATGCGCTCGGCAACCACGTCCGCCACCTGGCGGCGGCTGTCTGAATCCGCTGTCTGCAACGATTCCTGCATCACTTTCTCACTGGTATGACCATGTGAAAATGCTATCACGATCTGCTCCAGGCGATCGCGCAGTAGCCCTTCACGCAATGGATCACGGGCTCAGCACGCTTTTCCGGCTTGCTCAAAAAGTGGTATGACCAGTGCACCGGCCTGTCGACACGCCCCGCCGTAGGCGGAACAATCACGGCTTGGACAGGCTTGCGGGACCGTTTCCAACGGCACGACGCCGGCCGAGGAGACCCCCATGAGCTATCACTACGACGAGACAATCGACGGCCCGCTCGTCACGCACGATAAGGCGGCCGTGGTCACGCAACTGCAGGCCCGCGTGCCGGACCTGCTGATCCTGCACGAGCAGGAAGACCTGCGCCCCTTTGAATGCGATGGACTCGCCGCCTACCGCACCACGCCGATGCTGGTCGCGTTGCCGGAGCGGACCGACCAGGTGCAGGCACTGCTGCGGTTCGCCAGCGAGCAGCGCATCCCGGTGGTGGCGCGTGGCTCGGGCACAGGTCTGTCGGGCGGCGCGCTGCCGCTCGAAAAAGGCATCCTTCTGGTAATGTCGCGGTTTAACCGCATCCTCGAACTCGATCCCGAAGCGTGCACCGCACGCGTGCAGCCTGGCGTGCGCAACCTCGCCATTTCGCAGGCGGCCGCCCCGCATGGCCTCTACTACGCCCCCGACCCGTCGTCGCAGATTGCCTGCTCGATTGGCGGCAATGTCGCGGAAAACGCCGGCGGCATCCATTGCCTGAAATACGGCCTGACCGTGAACAACATTCTGAAGCTGGAGATCCTCACGATCGACGGCGAGCATCTCACGCTCGGCTCCGAGGCGCTCGACGCTCCCGGTTTCGATCTGCTCGCGCTCTTCACCGGCTCCGAGGGGATGCTCGGCATTGTCGTCGAAGTGACCGTGAAGCTGCTCACAAAGCCGCAAAGCGCGAAGGTATTGCTGGCCAGTTTCGACAATGTTGGCAAGGCCGGTGCAGCGGTGGCGCAGATCA
Organism: Paraburkholderia sp. EB58; assembly: GCF_050436665.1. Taxonomy (NCBI): domain Bacteria; kingdom Pseudomonadati; phylum Pseudomonadota; class Betaproteobacteria; order Burkholderiales; family Burkholderiaceae; genus Paraburkholderia; species Paraburkholderia sp. EB58. The sequence continues at coordinate 48,880 of NZ_JBNDMQ010000027.1, forward strand.
TCGGCGCCGGCGTGATTCCGGGCGGCCTGGAAATGATGGACAACCTCGCGATTCGCGCCGCGGAAGACTTTATCCACGCCGGCTACCCCGTGGATGCCGAGGCCATCCTGCTATGCGAAGTCGACGGCGTCGAGAGTGATGTCCGCGAGGATTGCGAATGCGTCGAGGCGCTGTTGCGCAGCGCGGGCGCCACCGAAGTGCGGCTTGCCAAAGACGAGGCAGAGCGGCAACGCTTCTGGGCGGGCCGCAAGAACGCCTTCCCGGCGGTCGGGCGCATTTCGCCCGATTACTACTGCATGGACGGCACGATTCCACGCCGCGAACTGCCGGGCGTGCTCAAGGGCATCGCGGAGCTGTCCGCCGAATACGGCCTGCAGGTGGCCAACGTGTTTCATGCGGGCGACGGCAACATGCACCCGTTGATCCTGTTCGACGCCAACGCGCCGGGCGAGACGGAGCGCGCCGAGCAGATCGGCGCGCGCATCCTCGAACTGTGCGTGGCGGTGGGCGGCAACATCACCGGCGAACACGGCGTGGGCCGCGAAAAAATCAACCAGATGTGCGTGCAGTTCAACAGCGATGAACTGAAGGTGTTTCACGCGCTGAAGGCCGCTTTCGATCCCGAGGGCCTGCTGAATCCCGGCAAGAACATCCCGACGCTGCATCGCTGCGCCGAGTTTGGCTCGATGCACGTTCATCACGGCAAATTGCCCTTCCCCGAACTGGAGCGTTTCTGATGATGCGAGCCGAACTGCACCTGAACGACGACAGCGAGCGCCTCGTCGACGAGGTGGCGCGCTCGTTCGTTCGCCGCGCGCCTTTGCGCATTCGCGGCGGCGACAGCAAATCTCACCTCGGGCGGCCGGTCAGCGGCGCCGAGATCGACACGCGCTCGCATCGCGGCGTGGTCAGCTATGACCCCACTGAACTGGTGATCACCGCGCGCGCCGGCACGCCGCTCGCGGAACTGAATGCGGTGCTCGACGCCGCCGGCCAGATGCTGCCCTGCGAGCCGCCGGCCTTCGGCGGCGCTGCGACGGTAGGCGGCGCGGTCGCCACAGGCCTCGCCGGTCCACGCCGGCCATGGGCCGGTTCGGTACGCGATTTCGTGCTGGGCTGCCGGGTCATCACCGGTGAAGCGAAGCACCTGCGCTTCGGCGGCGAAGTCATGAAGAACGTGGCGGGCTACGACATGTCGCGCCTGCTGGCCGGCAGCTACGGCTGTCTCGGCCTGATCACCGAAGTCTCCCTCAAGGTCCTGCCGCGACCGCGCGCCCAGCGCAGCCTCACGCTCGAACTGGATGCAGGCGAAGCGCTGCGCGAACTGGCCGCGTGGCGCAAGGCGGTGTTGCCGGTCAGCGGCGCGTGTTATCTCGACGGCCGGCTGCATGTGCGGCTCGAAGGCGGGACGGGGTCGGTGGCGGCTGCGGTGGACCGGATCGGCGGCGCGGATCTGGAGATGGGCTTCTGGGAGGCGCTGCGCGAGCACCGCCTGGCATTTTTCGACGACCCGCGCCCGCTCTGGCGACTCTCGCTGCCGAATTCCACGCCGCTGGCCGCCAGTGCCGCGCTGCCCGGTGCGATGCTGATCGACTGGGCCGGCGCGCAGCGCTGGCTGAAAAGCGACGCGCCAGCCGCGACGATCCGCGACGTTGCGGCAGCGGCCGGCGGCCACGCCACCTGCTTCACGCCGCTCGCCGGCGCCGAGCCGTTTCAGCCGCTGGCCGCCCCGCTGCTGCGCTATCACCAGCAACTGAAGCAGCGGCTCGACCCGCGTGGGATCTTCAATCCGGGCCGGATGTACGCCGACCTTTGAGCACAAGCTGAATGCAACTGAGCGCCCCCGGGCGCGACCGACACCATGCAAACCAATCTCAGCGAATCCGCCCAGACCCTGCCACGCGCCGCCGAAGCCGAGAAGATCCTGCGCTCGTGCGTGCATTGCGGCTTCTGCAATGCGACCTGCCCGACCTACCAGATCCTCGGTAACGAACTCGACGGCCCGCGCGGCCGCATTTATCTGATCAAGCAATTGCTCGAAGGCGAGCCGGTCACGCAGAAGACCCAGTTGCACCTCGACCGCTGCCTCAGTTGCCGCAACTGCGAGACGACCTGCCCGTCCGGCGTGACCTATCATGCGCTGCTCGACATCGGCCGTGCCGAGCTGGAGCGGCGCGTCGAGCGGCCCGCCGGCGAGCGGGCGTTGCGCGCCGGTTTGCGGCAAGTGGTGCCGCGTCCGGCGGTGTTCGACGCGCTGCTGAAGACCGGACGTTTATTTCGGCCGTTACTTCCCACGGCGCTTGGACGTAAAATTCCGAAGCGCAGCGTTGTCGCGAAGCCTCGGCCGCCGGAGCGGCATGCCCGCAAGGTGCTGATGCTCGAAGGGTGCGTCCAGCCGTCCCTGTCGCCCAACACCAACGCGGCGGCGGCACGGGTGCTCGACCGGCTCGGCATCAGCGTGGTGAGCGCGGAGCGCGCCGGCTGTTGCGGCGCCACCGACTATCATCTGAATGCTCAGGAAGCCGGCCTGATGCGGGCACGCCGCAATATCGACGCGTGGTGGCCCGCCATCGAGGCAGGTGCCGAGGCGATCGTGCAAACGGCCAGCGGCTGTGGCGCGTTCGTCAAGGAATATGGACATCTGCTGCGCGACGACCCCGGCTATGCTCACAAGGCAGAGCGGGTCAGCCTCCTCGCCCGCGATCTGGTGGAAGTTCTCGCCGCGGAGCCATTGGATGCGCTGCAAGCGAACGCGCAACAGCGCATCGCGTTTCACTGCCCGTGCACGCTACAGCATGCACAGAAACTGGGTGGCGCGGTTGAGGGTGTACTTCAGCGGCTCGGTTTCGACCTGACCGCGGTGCCCGACGCCCATCTGTGCTGCGGATCGGCCGGCACCTACTCGATCACGCAACCCGAGCTTGCGGAAACATTACGCAACAACAAGCTCGACGCATTGGAAAGCGGCAAGCCCGATCTGATCGTGACGGCCAACATTGGCTGCCAGACGCATCTGGACGGCGCGGGACGCACGGGTGTGCGTCACTGGATCGAACTTGTCGAAGAAGCCTTACCATAACCGAAACAGGAAATTGATTATGCTGACGAAATCCGTATTGACCGTTGCCGAAACGACGAAGATTCTCGACGCCGCGCGTGCCGAGGCCGAGAAGAACAACTGGGCCGTCACGATCGCGGTGGCCGATGACGGTGGCCATCTGCTGAGCCTGTTGCGTCTCGACGGCTGTGCACCGGTCGGCGCCTACATCGCGCCCGAAAAGGCCCGCACGGCCGCACTCGGCCGGCGCGAATCGAAGGTCTACGAAGACATGATCAACGGTGGGCGTACCGCCTTCCTGAGCGCGCCGCTCGCAGGCACCCTCGAAGGCGGCGTGCCGGTGATCGTCGACGGCCAGGTGGTCGGCGCAGTCGGCGTGTCCGGTGTGAAGGCGGATCAGGACGCGCAAATCGCCAAGGCAGGCGCCGCCGCACTGAACGGTTAAGCTGAACCCGCAATCCGAGCAGACCGACCGACCAAAACGCAGTAATCGGTAGTGACGCAAACGAAGCAAACGAAGCAACAAGCCGGTGACCTCGCACCGGCCCAGCCCAAACAGATGGAGCAGTCGATGACTCAGATGACCAAGCGAAGCGGACTGCAGGTAGCCGCGAATCTCGACCAGTTTGTCGAACAGGAAGTCCTGCCGGGCACGGGCGTGGACAGCGCCGCCTTCTGGGCGGGGTTCGACGCGCTGGTGCACGACCTCGCCCCGAAGAACCGCGCCCTGCTGGCCGAGCGCGATCGCCTGCAAACCGAGCTCGATCAGTGGCATCGCGCCCATCCGGGTCCGGTGCGCGATCTGCCCGCTTATCGCACCTTCCTCGAAAGCATCGGCTATCTCGTGCCGGTACCGGCCCGCGTCAAAGCCACGACCGAGAATGTGGACCGTGAGATCGCCGAGCAGGCCGGCCCGCAGCTCGTCGTGCCGCTGTCGAACCAGCGCTACGCGCTGAACGCGGCCAATGCCCGCTGGGGCAGCCTGTACGACGCCCTGTACGGCACGGATGCAATTCCCGAGACCGATGGCGCAGAGAAGAAAGGCGCCTTCAATCCGGTGCGTGGCGCGCGTGTGATTGCCCGTGCCCGTGCTTTCCTCGACGAAGCGGCGCCGCTCGCCAACGGCTCGCATGTCGACGCGACGCTCTATAGCGTCGAAGCCGGCGAGCTGGTTGTGAAGTTGAAGAACGGCGCGACCGCGCTGAAAACGCCGGCGCAATTTATCGGCTATCAGGGCGAAGCCAGCGCGCCGTCAGCTGTGCTGCTGAAGCACAACGGCCTGCACTTCGAAATCCAGATCGACGCCAACGATTCGATCGGCAAGACCGATGCCGCGCACGTCAAGGATGTGCTGATGGAAGCGGCGGTCAGCACGATCATCGACTGCGAAGACTCGGTGGCGGCCGTGGATGCGGACGACAAGGTCCAGCTCTACCGCAACTGGCTCGGCCTGATGAACGGCGATCTGACCGAAGAGGTCACGAAGAACGGCAAGACTTTCACGCGCCGTCTGAACGCCGATCGCGTGTATACCGCCGCGAACGGCACCGCGCCGGTCGTGCTGCATGGCCGCTCGCTGCTGTTTATCCGTAACGTCGGTCATTTGATGACCAACCCGTCGGTGCTGACGAAAGACGGCCAGGAGATTCCGGAAGGCATTCTCGATGCGGTGATGACCACGCTGTGCGCATTGCACGATCGCAAGCAGCATCTAAATTCGCGTACCGGCTCGGTGTATATCGTGAAGCCGAAAATGCATGGACCGGCCGAAGTCGCGTTTGCGAGCGAACTGTTCGCGCGCGTCGAAGACCTGCTCGGCCTCGAGCGCAACACGATCAAGATGGGCATCATGGACGAGGAGCGCCGCACCAGCGTGAACCTCGCCGCCTGTATCGCCGAAGCATCGGCGAGGGTCGCGTTCATCAACACGGGTTTCCTCGACCGCACTGGCGACGAGATGCATACCGCCATGCAGGCCGGCCCGATGCTGCGCAAGGGCGACATGAAGTCGACCGCGTGGATCAGCGCTTACGAGCGCAGCAACGTGCTGGTCGGCCTCTCTGCGGGCCTGCGTGGCCGCGCACAGATCGGCAAGGGCATGTGGGCGATGCCGGATCTGATGCATGCGATGCTCGAACAGAAGATCGCGCATCCAAAGGCCGGCGCGAATACGGCATGGGTGCCCTCGCCGACTGCTGCGACGCTGCATGCACTGCACTATCACCAGGTCGACGTACAGGCCGTGCAGAAAGAGCTGGAGAAGGTCGATCTGGCCAGCGTGCGCGACGAACTGCTGAACGGCCTACTGACGATTCCGGTTGTCGAAGCCGCCAAGTGGAACGACGACGAAATCCGCCAGGAGATCGAGAACAACGCACAGGGCATTCTCGGCTATGTGGTGCGCTGGATCGATCAGGGCGTCGGTTGCTCGAAGGTGCCCGATATCCACAACGTCGGCCTGATGGAAGACCGTGCAACGCTGCGTATTTCCAGCCAGCACATCGCCAACTGGCTGTATCACGGGGTCGTCACGCGCGAGCAGGTGGAAGAAACGTTCAAGCGCATGGCCAAGGTCGTGGACGAGCAGAACGCCGGCGATCCGCAATACAAGCCGATGGCGCCGGGCTTCGACACGATTGCGTTCAAGGCGGCGCAGGCACTGGTGTTTGAAGGACGCGAGCAGCCGAGCGGCTATACGGAACCGTTGCTGCACAAGTTCCGGCTCGAGGTGAAGGCTTCCGTCTGATACGGAATCCCGAACATCTGAAGGAGAGACTCGCGGGCGGCAGCTTGCCCGCGAGTCGATCATCCCAGGTTCGCTGGTGCCTGCGTTATTCCTTCCAGCACGCCAGCGTTGAACCCGTCATCAGCCTCGCTCGTCTATTGCAAGCACCAATTCGTTGAGCAAGGGCCGCCCGGAATTCCATCGAGCCAGGTTGTCCGAGAAGCGCTGAGCCATGCGAGTCGGCCATCCCACGATATTGTCGGCACTGTGAGGCGACAGGATCAGGTTACGGCATGTCCAAAGCGGACTGTCGTGCGGCAAAGGCTCCTGTTCGAACACATCCAGGTAAGCGCCAGCCAGCCGCTCCTCTTCGAGTGCAGCCACGAGGGCTCGCTCGTCCACAATGGCGCCACGCGCGGTGTTGATCAAGATGGTCTCGGGCTTCATCAGCGCCAGTGTCTTCGCGTCAATCAGATGGGTGGTCTCATCCGTATGCCGCACGTGCAAACTCACCACGTCAGCGCGAGGCAACAACTCACTTAACTGCGTCAACGGATACTGCTCATCGATCCCGGGATGCGTTTCGTGCACACGGCTCGTGATCGCGATCACTCGCATTCCAAAGCTCTTCGCCCGCGCCGCCACCTCCAGCCCGATAGCGCCCAGGCCGACAACGAGCAAGGTTTGATCCGCGAGAGATCGGAAAGCGAGCGACTTCCAGAGTCTGCGGCTTTGTTGATCGACGTACTTCACGAATCGTCCGTTTAGCGTCAGCATGCCGCCAATTGCCGTCTCCGCGACGAAGGGAGCCAGTACGCCGCGCCCATTCGTCACGCAGATGTCACTCCGTTCGATCGGCAAGAGGTGTTCGTACCCGGAGCCTCCGACATGAACCCAGCGTACTCCCGGAAAGAACGCCGCCCGGCGATGCGGCAGGCCGCCGAATCCTGTCTTGCGGATGGCGAAAACCGCATCCGGCTTCGCCGAGGACATGACCGCGTCGACCTGCTCGAGATCAGACACCCAGTGGAATTTCACTTCTGGATGCGCACCCTCCAGGGTGTGACGAAAGTCGTCCGGCGTTGCATGAAGCACCACCACTCTCGTGATCGGCGTAGCTCGTTGAACAGCACCTGTCATCGGATTTCCTTGAGAACCTGATCCAGCCGGTCACAAAACTCGCCGCAGATCGCTTCGTCGTGCGCAATCGAAAGGTAGAGTTTGGTACCCATCGGGTTCAGGAATACCCCGCGCTGGAACAGGCCAAACATCATTCGCTTCGCCATGACCTTGTCTCCCGAGGCCGTCGAACGATAGTCGTTGACCTTGCGCTCCGTAAACACGATCTGCGCCAGCGGACCATCACCAATCACCTGTGCAACCTGCTCGTGCTTAAGCAGGAGCTGACGCAACTCACCCCGGAACCACTCTCCGAGCTGGTGCAAACGGTCATAGGTGCCGGGCCTGCGAAGCACCGAGAGCGCCGCGTTGGCAGCAGATGCAGACACCGGGTTTCCGCCGAGCGTCGAGGCCATCCATACATAGTTGTCCGAGCCGATATGGCGCTCGTTGACGAGATCCATAATGTCTCGCCGCCCTCCAAAGGCACCGATAGGATAGCCTCCGCCGAGCGCCTTGCCGTAGGCAACCAGATCGGGAACCACGCCGTAGTACGCCTGAGCGCCGCCATACGCTAGCCGGAAGCCGGTGACCACCTCATCGAAAATCAGCAGCACGCCGGACTCGCTGCAGAGCTTTCTCACTCCCTCCAGAAAGCCGGGCTCAGGCGGCGTGCAGCGTTGCAGAGGCTCCATGATCACGCCGGCGAGCTCATGGCGATGTGCACGAATGATCGCTTCGGTCGCCTCAAGATCGTTGTAGGGCGCCACCAGCAGTTCGTATTCGACAGAGGGCAAGCCGGCGCTGGTGCGCTCCGGCGTGGGAAAAGCGAGGTTCTTCTGTGAAAACAGGCTAGTAACGCCGGCGGCGTTGGCCCCATGATAAGCGCCCTCGAACTTGAGAATCTTGGGGCGTCCAGTAAATGCGCGAGCCAGTTGCTGGCAATACATGGTGGCTTCGGTGCCCGATGCGCAGAATCGAAGGTGCTCGGCAGCCGGACTGATTCTGCAGATCTCTTCGGCAAGTTGCAGCACCGGCTCATTCAGATAGGCAAAATTCGACCCTTTCGTCGCCTGTTCGCGGACCGCCTCGACCACTTCGGGACAGGCGTGGCCGACCAGACACGAGCCCCAACCCATCGAGAAATCGATCAGCTCACGCCCCTCGGTGTCCCACAAACGGCTCCCGAGGCCAGAGCGAATCGTCAGCAGCGCGTCGTGCGGCAGCCCGAACTCGCCGTTCGATATGCCTCCGGGGAAAACTTCCAATGCCCTGCTCCGCACGTCGCCGGGCACGCTTTGATGCCCGCCGTCTACCCTATGTTCCTGTGTCATTGCCGCTCCTATGCTCACGTAGTCCCGAGAATAGTGACAAGCGTAGATTCCGCGCTCCCAACGGTCAAATTAATATGACTGCAATTTTTTAACATTAGAATTAATAGTCCTACCTTGGGAGGATTTGATGCGCTATTTCCAGTTGCGCGCGTTTGACGCAGTCGCACGAGAACGGAGTTTTTCGAAGGCCGCCAGCCTGCTGGGCCTGACTCAACCGGCCATCACCACGCAAATACGCAATCTCGAGGAGTCGTGCCAGCAAGCCCTGTTCTTGCGGACGCCAGAGGGCGTCTATCTGACCGACGCGGCAAAGCCGCTGTTCGAGTTGACCCGGCAGATGTTCGCGACGGAAGAGCAGATTGAGGACCTCGTGAGCCTCGCCACGGCGTTCAGGCACGGCAGTCTGAAACTTGCCGCGGATGGTCCTCATGTCGCACTCCAGGTGGTTGCTGCATTTAGAGCGCAATATCCGGGCATCGATATTTCCGTCTCCTTGGGCAGCCAGCGCGAAGTGTGGGCCGATCTCCTCGGTTATCGCGTGGACGCGGCGGTAATCGGCAACGCCGCCAGCGACGACCGGGTCATGGCCATTCGTGTCGCGCAGCAGGACATGCGGGTTCTAGTACCGAAAGATCATCCACTGGCGGCTTTTGAGAGCGTTTCGCTTGCCGATCTTAAAGCCCATCCCATCATCCGTCGTGGGTCCGGTTCCAATACCCAAAGACTCATTGACGAAGCCTTGCAGCGTGCCCAATGCGCACTCTCGACCGCGATGGAACTGGGCAGCCGGGAGGCTGTTGTCGAGGCCGTCAAGCAAGGCCTCGGCATCGGGTTCGTCCTCGAACGCGAGGTCCCTGACAGTCCGCGCATTGTCGCCATTCCATTGGTTGAGCTGCGCGCCTGCAACATCGACTCCGTGGTGTGCCTGCACAGTCAACGCAAGCGCGGGATTGTGCAAACCTTTCTGAGCGTGGCAGCGACGCTTGATTTGACGCTAACGTCCAGCGCACCGCGAGCCACCTGACCTCTCACCCATCATAAGTTCAGCGTGATTTCTCGCCGCCAGATGGCTCGACGGTTGCCAGACTCAGAGCTGCACACCCCGCGTCAGCGCGCCATCCACTACGAAATTCGCCCCGCTTACAAAGCTGGCCGCCGGACTTGCAACGAATGCAACCGCGTTCGCGATCTCCTGCGGACGCGCCATGCGTCCGCTAGGATTCAACGCCAGTGCTTCGGCGAATAGCTGCGGATTGTTCTTTTCGATGTGATCCCACACACCCCCTTCAAAGTAAACATTGCCCGGCGACACCGTATTCGCGCGAATGCCCTTTGGCGCGAGCTGGTATGCGAGACCTTGCATGTAGTGGATCAACGCCGCCTTGAACGTACCGTAAGGGCCTGCGGCAAAGTCGATCTCACGGCCCGAGACACTTGAAATCGCGATGATCGAGGCAGCCTTGCTCGCTTCGAGAAACGGCAACGCCGCTTCGACGAGATTCACCGTACCCATCAGGTCGGTTTCGAACTCCTTGCGCCACGACTCGAGGTCATTGCCGATCGACAGCGCACTCACGTTGGCGACGACAATGTCCAGACCGCCCAGTTGCGCCGCAACCTCCCGGGTCCAGTTCTGCAACGCGGGGCCGTTCGAGACATCGACCGACGCGCCGACTACTTTGACAGCGCCGCCGCTATGCTGCGCGAGGGCCGCCACCGTTTGCTCCACCGTCGCGCCGTCACGAGCGCAGATCGCGACATCGGCTCCTTCGGCCGCAAGTGTTTGCGCAATAGCAAGGCCAATACCCTTGGTGCCGCCCGTCACGAGCGCCTTCAAACCTTTGAGTTTCAGATCCATGGGGGCTTCTCCTCAGGCAGCCGGTGCAAGATATTTCTTGCTGATCGCTGCGCCAACCGAATACTTCGGGTCGACGAAATTCCCCAGCCTCACCTGACCGCACTGGCTCAGCATCATGTAGGCATCCCAACGGTCGAAGCCGTATTCGCTCTCCATCCAGCGGACCAGTTCGTTGTACGCGATGCGGGTCGCGTCCTCGAGCGGACGCGCACTGCCGATCGACATCAGCAGCGCATCGGTTTCAAGGCGCGGCCATTCGATATGCCAGCCCTTGATCAGATCGACATGAATCGTGGTCGTGCTGGAGAACTCCACGGCAGTGCCGCAGACCTCTCCATCCCCCTGGCAAGCGTGTGCATCGCCGATAAAAAGGCGCGCACCGGCCGAACGTACCGGCAGATAGGTGATGCTGCCCGGGCCCATATCGGGTACGTCCATGTTGCCGCCGTGATTGTCCGGCGTGAGTGAATTGATCGAGTCGATTTCCGGCGACAGGCTAAGCGTTCCGATGTGCGGCTTGTACGGCAGTGTGACGCGTTTGCTCCAGTAGACACCCTCCTCGTCCACGTCGATCTTGCGGGTAATCTCCGGCAGCGGTTCGTTGAGCGTTGCAGTGTATTCCGTACCCGTCAGCGCCCCGAAGCGCGGAATCAGGCAGCAGGTTCCACGCGGATTGTCGCCGCGCGGCAGCATCGATTCGATGTACACCGCGACCACATCGCCCTTCTCCGCGCCATCGATCATGATCGGGCCGCTCTGTGGATTGAGGAACGGCACCCGCAGCTTCTGGCTCGGGAGATCCTGTTCCGTGAGAATTTTGCCGTCGAACGCGTCGCGCGTCTGGACGATCACGCGGTCTCCCGGTGCGATGCTCAACACCGGCGCTGAGTATGGGCCGATCGTGTAGTGAAAGGTGCCCTGACGCGCTTCCGTGAGTTCATGCGTTTCTCCGACCTCGCCGCGAGCAACGCCGCGTGTGTGCATGATCGATTGTTTGAGCCAGTTCATTGTGGTGTTCCTGTTGCAATGGGGGTTTGTCTAAGTGAACGGTGCGCACGTGGTCGCCGCCGCTTCACACTGAAATTAGCGATCTGACGTTATTGGCTTCCATCTGGTCCCCGCGGCCCGCCGATACCACCTGACCACGCACCAGCACCACGTAGTCGTCAGCCACCGCCTGGGCGAAATCGAAGAACTGTTCAACCAGCAGAATTGACAGCGCTCCCTTCAGCGAGCGGATCACCTCTTCGATCTCCTTAACGATCGATGGCTGGATACCTTCGGTCGGTTCGTCGAGTATCAGCAACTTGGGGTTGGTCAAAAGGGCCCGGCCAATTGCAAGCTGCTGTTGTTGTCCGCCAGAGAGATTGCCCGCAATGCGCCGGCGCATCGTTTTGAGCACCGGGAAGGTATGAAAGACGTCGTCGAACGAAAACTGCTTGCCGCGCGCGGTCTGGTTGCGTTCACCGGCGTATGCACCGATGCGCAGGTTTTCTTCAACGCTCAGCAACGGAAAGATCTCGCGTCCTTGCGGCACGTAGCCGAGGCCAGCCAGCGCGCGCCGGTGCGAAGGCGTGCGGGTGAGCGGCTGGCCTGCCAGCACGATTTCACCGCCCTTGACCGGCAGCAAGCCGACCAGACACTTCAGCAGCGTGGTCTTGCCCACGCCGTTACGGCCGAGCACTACCGTACAGGCGCCTTCGGCCACGTTCAGCGACACGTCGCGCAGCGTGTGACTGCTGCCGTAAAACTGATTGAGTGCGGAAATCTTAAGCATACTCACCGTCCCAGATAAACCTGAATCACGCGTGGATCGTTACGCACGCTGTCCATCGATCCTTCACCGAGCAACCGCCCTTCATGCAGTACGCTCACGAGGTCCGCGATTTCCCCGACGAAATCCATGTCGTGCTCGATCACGACCACGGCCCGTTCGGGCGATTTGAGCCGTGCGATCAGTTCAGCCGTGCGCGCGGTTTCGTGATCGGTCATGCCGGCGACCGGTTCGTCGAGCAAGATCACCTGTGGGTCGGCGACAAGCAGCATGCCAATCTCGAGCCATTGCTTCTGGCCATGCGATAGCGTGCCGGCGATACGGTGCCCTTCGCTCTCCAGACCGATCGTCTCGAGCACTTCATCGATACGTCGATGCTGTCGTGCGCCAAGACGCGAGCGGACCATATCCGCATAGCCGCGGCCGTTGCGAATCGCGAGCTCGAGATTTTCGCGGACCCGCAGCGCTTCGAATACGCTTGGCTTCTGGAACTTGCGGCCAATGCCGAGACGCGCGATCGAGGTTTCGTCGAGCGCCGCGAGATTCGTGACTTTGTTCAGAAAGACCTCGCCGGCCGCGGGCCGGGTCTTACCGGTGATCACATCCATCAAGGTGGTTTTTCCCGCACCATTCGGGCCGATGATCGCGCGGATCTCGCCATAACGGAATTCCATCGACAGATTGGTGATGGCCGCAAAACCGGAAAACCTGACGGACAAGCCGTTGATATAGATTGCGGTGGGAGACACAGGCTGGTTCATTGACGGCCACCTTTGCTCTCGCTGCCCGCGGCCTTGAAGGTGCCCCACACACCGTTGCTGAAATAAACGACGATCACCAGTGTGACGCCGGCAAGAATGAACGGCCACACTGCAGGCAATTGCGCCGTCAGCCAGAACTTGAGGCCATTGACGACGATCGCGCCCACAATCGCACCGATCAGCGTCCCTCGCCCACCGATGGCCACCCACACGGCGATCTCGACGGACAGCTCGGGCGACACGATAGTTGGGTTGACGATACCGACCTGAGGCACGTACAGCATGCCGGCCAACGCTGCGAGGACAGCCGAGAGGCACCATGCAAACAGCTTCAAGGTATGCGTGCGATAGCCGAGAAAGCGCATCCGGGCTTCGTCATCGCGTACCGCGATCAAAGCGCGGCCAAAGCTGGAGCGTGCAAGATAGCGCGCCCCGACATAAGCGGCTACCAGCAGCAAACAGGAACAGACCGCGAGGCCGATCTGCGTCGTCACGCCAGCGAGCTTGTAGCCCGCGAGACTGGTAAACCCCGTCATGCCGTTGTTGCCGCCGAACCCGACGTCGTTGATAAACAGCAGCAACATCAGTGCATACGTCAGGGCTTGCGTAATGATCGACAGGTACACCCCGTTGATGCGCGAGCGGAAAGTCACGAAGCCGAAAACGCCCGCTACCAGCGTCGTCACGACAATCGTGAGCAATATGGTCACGTCGAGCCGCGAAAATAACTTCCACGCGGCCGGAAAGTCACTCGCCCCCATGTATTGCAGGAAATCGGGCAACACATGGGTCTCGGCGTAGGCGCCGTTGAGCAGATAAATGGCCATCAGATAGCCACCTATGCCGAAAAATATGCCGTGCCCGAGACTCAGGATGCCTGCATAACCCCAGACCAGATCGAGTGCTAGCGCGAGTAGCGCAAAACACATGATCTGGCCGATCAGGTTGATGCCGAACAACGACAGATGCAACGCGTTCGACTCGGGGATCACGAAATATGCGAGGGGCAGATAGAGCGCCACCAGGACCAGCACGGGAACCATGCCGAGCTCCACTGTCTGGCCCAGCCATCTGGTTGCGGATGAGGACACGGTGAATCTCCTGCTGGTGCGCGGATCGGGAAACGTATTCATACGCGGGTCTTCAATGCAAAGAGTCCTTGAGGGCGCTTCTGGATGATCAGCACGATCATCAGAAGCACGACGACCTTGGCGGCCACCGCGCCATAGAACGGTTCGATAAACTGGTTGATTTCGCCGAGCGCGAGCGACGACACGACCGTGCCCGCAAGGCTGCCTGCGCCCCCCAACACGACGACCATGAACGAGTCGACGACGAAGCCCGTGCCCATCGACGGATTGACACTGGCAATCTGGGTCAACACGACGCCGGCAAGTCCAGCGAGGCCGGCGCCAAGGCCAAACGCAACGCGGTCCACACGCTCAGCCGGCACGCCTAGGCAGCGTGCCGTGTCGCGCAGTTGCGTCGTCGCGCGCATCAGCAGTCCCAGCTTCGTGAAGCGAATCAACGCAAACGTCGCGGCGAAGATAAGCAGCGCGAGCACGATCGCAAAGATGCGATTGAAGGTCACGAAGAAGCCCGGCGCAACCTGCATGCCGCCATTGAGGAACCCCGGCGTGATGAATTCCACGTTTTGCGAGCCGAACAGAACCTGAATCAGCTTGATCAACGCAATGCTGATGGCCCACGTAGCGAGCAACGTCTCCAGCGGCCGGCGATACAGAAACCGGATGACGAAAAATTCCAGCAACATGCCGCATACCGCACAAATCACAAACGCCACCGGAATGGCGACAAAGATATAGGCGTCGAATAGCCCCGGCAAGTGCGCCTGCATCAAGCGTTCGACGAGATAGGTTGAGTACGCGCCGATCATGATGAACTCGCCATGCGCGAGATTGATCACGCCCATCAGACCGAACACGATCGACAGGCCGAGTGCTGTGAGCAGCAAGACGCCGGCGTAGCTCAAGCCGCTAAAGAGGATCGAGAAGACCTTGCCGAACGAAAGCCAGGTGTCCATGCTCAGGATGGCGCGATGCACCGCAGCCAACACCACAGGATCCGAGCGCACCGAATCCTGGGCGGCAAAGTTCGCCAGCGCGGTGCGTGCGGTTTCGCTCGGAACCTCGGCCACCGCCTTGATGGCGGCCAACCGGTCAGCCTGGACGTTACTGTTCAGGCCGCGCTTGGCCAACGCGAGCGTGAGCACAGTTGCAGTGTCCGGATCCCGCTCCTGCTTGATTGCACGTGCAACGATCGCAGGATCGAGCAAGGCAAAGAACTTGTCGACTTGACGTGCAGCGGCTGCGCGGGTGTCCTGCTGCGGCGCGAACAGATCCATTTCTGCTGACGCCACCGCGAGTTTGCGCATCATCACGATGCTGGGAACGTACGGCGAATCCGCCGTCGCCGCGCCGCTGGGCTGAAGGCTCACCGCGTCGAGCGCAGGGCTTCCCTGAAGCGTCGCATGGCCATTGGTGCCACACACCAGTGCGCCGTTGCGGATCGCGTCGACAATCCGGCCGGCCCACGCGCGGTCCTGCGCGTTTGGCGACACAACCACCTCGACGAGCTGGCCCAGCGCAGCGGCCTTGTCACCGTCCGGGGCACAGAACGACGCCAAGAGCGCCGCACGGTTCGCTGCGGCGGCAGGCGCTGCGCGTGCCGGTGTGACCCAAACAAGCGCCAGACACGCGATCGTGAGAAAGATCTGCCTGAAATTGATCATGAGTATTTCCGTTCAATCCTGCGATAGGACCGGCGTGGATTGCGTACGCCGGCCCCGACTGCCTCATCGGTTGCGCTACGCCTTGCCGATAAACGGGCTAAATGGCACAGGCTTTACGATGTCTTTCGATTTCCACAGAATGTCGAAGCCCTGATTCGCGTTGATCGAACCGATCATGTCGCCGCGCCACAGGTACTGCGAGGACGCGTCCATTTTCACGGTGTACCCGGCAGGATCGACCATCGACTGGCCTGCAAGGGCCTTGCGCACCGCATCCGTACCGGTCGAATTGGCCTTGGCGGCAGCCTGCGCCCACAGATTGATGCCAAGGTAGGTCGACACCATCGGATCGATCACCATGTCCGGTCGATGCTTCAGGTTGTGCGCGCTCACGTAGTTCTTCCAGTCGCTCTTGAACTGGCGGTTCTGCGGCGTATCGACGTTCTGGAAGTAGCACCAGCAGCTCAGGTGACCAACCAGCTGCTTGGTGTCGAGACCTTCAAGATCGCTATCGACCACGTCCAGTCCGAGAATCGGAATGTCGGTTGCGCGCACGCCCTGGTTGATCGCTTCCTTGAACATCGCCGGGATCGAATCGCCGACCACCGTCATCACGACAATGGCCTGACCGCCCGGCTGCGCGGCGAAGTCTTTGATATCGCGCACAATGGTCTGGAAGTTCGACTGCCCGAACGGCACGTAATGCTCGCGCCACGCCGAGTCGGGAATGTTCTTTGTCTTCAGATAGCCCTTGAGCATCTTGTTGATCGTACGCGGCCATACGTAGTCGCTGCCGATCATATAGAAGCGCTTTGCGCTGCCACCCTGATCGCTCATCAGGTAGTCGATCGCGGGCAGCACTGAACTGCTCGGCGGTGAATTCAGATAGACCACGTTCTTCGACTGCTCTTCGCCTTCGAAGTGAAGCGGATAGAACAGCAGACTGTCCTGCGCCTCGACCACCGGCAACACCGACTTACGCGATACCGACGTCCAGCAGCCAAACAGCGCCGCACATTTGTCGCGCAAGATCAGTTGCTTCGAGAGTTGCGCATACATCGGCCAATCCGATGCGGGATCGACCACCACGCCCTGCAGCTGGCGCCCGAGCACGCCTCCCTTGGCGTTGATCTGGTCGATCGTCATCAACGCAGTGTCCTTGAGCAGCGACTCGCCGTTGGCCATCGTGCCCGACTGCGAAAACAGCAAGCCGAGCTTGATTGGCTCGCTGGTTCCCGCTGCCAGCACAGCCTTAGGCAGCGAGCTGCCCGCGGCAGCGACCAGACCAGAACTGACTGCCGACAGGAAGGTACGTCTTTTCATGTGCTTCACTCCGACATGGATTAGAAATCGCAAACGCAAAAAGCCCGAAACCAGACGAACTGGTTTCGGGCTTTTTTGGCCGGTGCCGATCAAGACGCCTTTGTCTCGAACGACGAAATAGGTGCTGATGTTTCCCGTTGTGCACGACGGGTCAGCGAGAATCTATAAGCAATGGCTATGCCAGCGTGTGCTCCACTCCAACCATCGCACAGCGGAATACCTTGTTGCGAGCCGCACGCAAATTGATCGCTTGCATTTCAGCCCACGAGACCGGCATCATAAATACCAGTTGTTTGCGCAACTGGTTTTGAAGCAGCGCACAACGACGGTGCCTTAGCGCACCAACCACGCGCGGCGCGCACAAGTAACGCACCTCCCAAACGCAACACTGTCTTTCAACATTTCTTCGAATGACCCGTATTGATTCCGCTGGTACGTCAGACCCCATTAAGATAGGTGTCCTCTACTCACGCTCAGGCGTGACCTCGGCTGTCGAGACCACCCAATTGCAAGCCACCATGCTCGCGGCCGCGGAAATCAATCGCGCAGGTGGCGTCCTGGGTCGCGAAGTTGAACTCGTCTGCCTCGATCCGCAATGCCAGCCACGCCGTTATGCAGAGCTTGCGGAACAGTTGATCCTCGAGCACCGGGTGCGAATTATCGTCGGCTGTTATATGTCTAGCACGCGCAAGGCCGTGATACCGATCGTCGAGCGTCACAATGCACTTCTCTTCTACGCGACACCCTATGAAGGCTTTGAATATAGCCGTAATGTGATCTACACCGGCGCGGCACCCAACCAGAACACGCTGCCGCTTGCCGGTTTCATGCTTACGCAATTCGGCTCCCGCGTAAGCATGATCGGCTCGGACTATGTGTGTCCGTACGAATCAAACAGGGTAATGAGCGATCTGATCCTGGAGCGCGGTGGGGAGAAGGTGGATGAGACCTACCTGGCTCTCGATGCGCCGTGGGAGAGTTATCTGGAGGTCGCGAAACAGATCAAGCAGCGCTCACCCGACTTCATTTTCTCGACCGTCGTCGGCGAAGGCATCCCGCACCTGTATCGTGCGTTTGCGCATGTCGGTCTTGACCCGTACCGCATGCCGATTGCCAGTCACATGACTAGCGAAGCTGAAATCGCGGTCATGGGCAACGACCTGGCGCAAGGACATATCACCTCGGCCGCCTATTTCCAGAGTATCGATACGGCCGAAAATCTTGCTGCCGTTGCCCGTTATCAGGCACGCTTCGGCGCCGATCAGCCGACCAATATGTGCTGGGAAGCGGCCTATTTCCAGATGCATTTGCTCGCGGATGCGATCCGTCGCGTCGGGGCGGAAGATCCAACCCTGTTGCTCCGTGTATTGCCCGGTCTTGAATTCGAGGCGCCCCAAGGCCGTGTGCGGATCGATGAACACAATAACCACACCTACTTGCATCCATTGATTGGCCGCGTCAACGCACAGGGCCGCTTCGACATCATAGGCCGCGCACCTGAACGCGTGAAAGCCGATCCTTACGTCGTCTCGCACATCACACCGGAGTGGACCGCGCACGCCCATCCTGAGCTTGCACGCGCCGGAGCAGTCCGATGAAGCGCGCCGCAGAGACGCCGGCGATCCTGCGCGACCTGCGTTCGCTGAAGGTGGTCGTGATTCATCCACAGGATCAGGATGGAGAGGAGTTACTCGCGCAATTGCGACGTATCGGTTGCGACGTAGAGGTATGCTGGCCACGACTCGACAGCCTGCCCTCCGGTACCGGACTGGTGGTCATGGCGATGAGGCCTGAGACCCTTTCGACCGAATTCCCGTGGCTCGGAACCAGTACGTCGCCGCCCGTGATTCCGGTCGTCACGTACGAGAATCCGATCACCATCGAAGCGGTACTGCGCCTGAACGCCTTCGCGACGATACCATCGCCGGTGCGCTCATTCGGCCTGCTGACTGCTATCGCCGTGGCGTTGACCCAATTCAAGGCGTGCCGCATGCGCGAGCGCTACATCGAGCGGCTCGAGCAGAAGCAGGCGAAGCTTCGCGTGATCCAGCAGGCCAAGCAGATTGTGATGAAAGCGCGCGGCGTATCGGAAGAAGACGCCTATCAGTTGCTGCGCTCACAGGCCATGCTCAAGCGCGAGCAGATCGAGACCGTTGCAGGCGAGATCGTCAAGGCACACGAAACGCTCAGCTTTTAGGCTGCGCAGCTTGCGTGCGCGGCTGCAATGAGGATGCCTGATGAGTCTCAGGAAACGCCTGCTCCCAGCCCCCGCCGAGGGCCTTATAGAGAATGACGAGATTGACCGCAGCGCTTGCCTCGCTCTGCGCCAGATCGCTTTCGGCGTTTAGCAGGTCCCTCTGAACCGTGAGCACATTGAGGAAATCGATCGCCCCCTCGCGATAGCGCTGCTGCGCGACCCCGAGCGCGACCTGGTCCTGCTGCACCACCACCTTCAACTGGTCGCGACGCAGCTGCTCGGCATCGTAGGCCGACAGCGCATCATCCACTTCATGCCAGGCTTGCAATACCGTACGCCGGAAGACGATTGCCGCTTCCTGTTGCTGAGCCTTGCGCAACTGGAGCGTCCCCTTGAGTCTTCCGCCCTGGAAAATGGGCAGCGAGATGGAAGGACCAAAGACAAACTGATGCGAGGCCCAATCACCCAGGCTGGAAAGCTGGAGCGACTGGGAGCCAAGGCTGCCCGTCAGCGAGATCTGAGGATAGAAATCAGCCTGCGCGACGCCAATCTCGGCAGTCGCGGCGTGCAGTTGTGCTTCCGCCCTGCGGATGTCGGGACGCCGTCGTACCAGTTCCGACGGAAAGCCGATTGGCGCGCGCTCTGGCAGCGACGGAATTTCGCGCGCGTCCGCCAACGCCTGCCCGAGCGCACCGGGTTCTTCGCCGAGCAGGAAGCTTAGTGCATTGATCAGCGCATCGCGGCGCGTCCGCAGTGGCGGCAGTCGCGCTTCAATCGACGCAACCTGCGCCGACGCGCTGGCGACATCGAGGTTGGTCGTCACACCTTCGGTCAGTCGCAGGCGGGTCAGCTTGACGATGTCGCGGGCGAGCGCGAGATTCTGGTTCGTGATGTCAAGCAGGGTCTGCGTAGCGCGCAACTCGATATAGTCGCGGGCAAGCTCGGCCTGCGCGGAGAGCAGGACAGCGCGGCGGTCCTCAGCCGATGCCTGCACGGCCGCGTTGGCGGCTTCCACGCCGCGCCGCGCATGGCCCCACAGGTCCAGCTCCCAGGACGCGTCGAAACCGTACTGCCACAGGTTGTAGGGCGGCGATCCGCTCGAGCCGGGCAAGCTCGAGACACCGAACGCCGTGCTGCCATTCGCAGATTCGGGCTGGGCGCCGGCAGGCGTAACGCCTAGCAACGAAAGAATGCCATTCGGGCTCGCCTGTTCGCGGTTGTAGGACGCCGCGCCGCCTATCGTCGCGTATTGCTCCGCGCCGGCGATGCGCAATCCGGCGCGGCTTTCCAGGAGCCGCGCCGAGGCGGCCTGCACGTCGAGATTGTCAGTGGCGAGGCGCGACTCCAATCCGACCAGCACAGGGTCGCCCAACAGGGCCCACCACTCGGGCGTAAGGGTTGACTCTACAGCTCGGCTCGGCGCCTCGGCGTGGTTGGCGCGGGTGAAATCACCCGGCGCCGCAACTTTGGGCCGCTGGAAGTTCGGTCCGACCGTGCATCCGGCAAACACGGTACTCAACAACAGCGCTAGCAGAGCCGGCCGAATGGAAAGTAGACGCTGCGTCAATTTGTCCTCGTCCCTTCTACCGATGCATCGCTTGCCGCGACATTCACAGTCGGCTCGACCGAAAGACCTACGCGCAATCGGGCCGCGCCGGGTTGTCCAGGATCGACCGTAATCTTGACCGGCAGGCGTTGGACGATCTTGGTGAAGTTGCCTGTGGCGTTGTCGGGCGCAATCGGCGCGAACGCGACGCCCGTCGCCGGCGCAAGGCTATCGACGTGACCCTTCAGGACAAGGCCCGGAAAGCTGTCCACGGTGATGCGAACCGGCTGATGCGCTCGCATACGGGCCAGTTGGTTCTCCTGAAAATTGGCAATGACATACGCCTGCGACAGCGGCACCACGGCCAACAACGGCGTGCCCGCGCCGACGATGGCGCCCACGCGGATCGAGCGCTGACCGACCATGCCGTCTATCGGCGCGCGGATTTCCGTATAGGAGAGGTTGAGCTTTGCCTGCTCGAGCGCGGCCTGGGCGCGTGCCAACGTTCCGAGCGCCTTATCGCGCCCTGCACGCAGAATCTCAAGCTCCTGTTGGGCCGCGACCAGCGCGGCACGGTCGCGATCCTGGCCGGCTTGCTGCTCATCGAGCGCAGTCGCGGCGTGCTGCTGCTCCTCCATCGTCCCGGCGCCGCCCGCCGAAAGATCGCGGTAGCGCGTGGCGTTGGCACGCGCGAAGCCGATGGCGGCCTCGTCGGAATGCAAGGTCGCTTGCGCCTGTGCGACGAGCGCGGGATGCTGCGCAATCTTCGCATCGAAATCACTCACCGCTGCCATCGCTACCGTCAGGTCGCCTTGCGCGCTGGCAAGAGCGGCACGATAGTCCCGGTCGTCGATGCGGGCCAGAAGCTGGCCCGCTTCTACCACCTGATTATCGTCGACCAGGACTTCTGCAATCTGGCCGGCCACACGCGGCGCGACGAGCGTGTAATCGGCGCTGACATAGGCGTCATTCGTCGTCTCGGCGCCACGTTGGGAAAGCAGCTTTGTGCCACCCCAGCCACAACCGGCTAGTAACAGGGCGATGGCCCCTAGCAGGACCGGCTTCCGGGAGGGTTGACCAGGTAATGACATTTTCGATGCGTTCAACGGGAAGTTGTCTGAGTAGCTGCGCGCGGCGGGCGTACGCGCACAGGCACGATGGGAACGAGCAGCACAAGGGCAGCGGTAATGGCCGCCATGACGAGATAAAGGTCGGCCGACATGAGCACGACCGCCTGCTCGTGAATCCGCGCGGCCAGGTCGGCAAACGCCCCCGTCTGATTGGCGGCTTGCCCGGCGCTCAACGCCGCGCTGCCCAGCCGGTCGACGAGCATCGTGGAGTGGTAGTGTTCGCGCGCGGTGCCAAGCCCTTCCACGAGGCCTGTGCCCACCGCCGCGGCAAAGCCCTTCACCATGTTGAACATGGCGGAGGCGAATGGGCCCTCCGTTGGCGGCAGGCCAGTCGTCGTTTGCATCAGCAGCGGAATCACGGCCATCGGTTCGCCGACCGTCAGAAACGCCTGTAGCAGGTAGAAGTTCTCGCGCACCCAGTCCGAGGTCATGAAGCTGCCGAGGATGCAAGAGGTCGCGATAAGGATCAGGCCAAGCCCCAGCACCCAGCGGCAATCGACGCGTTCGATGTTTAGAATCGCAGCCGTCACCGGCAACGCGATCAGCTGCGGCAGCGCCACGACTAGCGAAAGCGGCGCAATCTGCAGCGGCCGATAGCCACGCACCTCGGCGAGATAGTCGGCCGGGATGACAGCTACGCCCAACAGAATCACCAGTACGCCAGCAAGCGTGATCAGCGAATGAGTGAAATTGCGTCGGGCCAACATCCGCAACTGAAAAAAGGGCAGCGGGTGCGACCACTCGTTCAACAGGAACAGGCAGAACAGCAGGCCTCCTCCACCGAGCATCACGCAGATCAGGGGCGAGTTCAGCCAATCCAGCCGGTCACCCTGGTACAGCCCGATCACCAGCATCGAGATGGCGGGAAAGCCGGTGAGCAAGCCAACCCAGTTGAACGAGCGGATGCGTTCCAGCCTCAGTGGATCTTGCGGCAGGCCATAGGCAATGGCCGCGCTGCTGGCGAGGCAAAGCGGCACCACCTGCCAGAACACCATGCGCCAATTGACGTATTCGGTCCAGAGTGCGGCTAACGGCGTGCCCAGGTTGGGTCCGAACGTAGCGGTGAGCGCATAGCTGGCCAGTCCATAAAGCTTGATGTTGGGCGGCAGGTAGCGCAGCGCTGCCGTCATCAGCATGGGCGGCAGGCACCCTCCGGCGAGCCCCTGCAGTGCTCTCAGGACAGCCAGCGTCTCAACGTTGGGGGCGAGCGGACAAAGGACGCCCAACAATGCGAACATGAGCGTCGCGCCGATGGTGAAACGTCGCAGCGAGAAGGTCACTGAGCACCAGGGCGCGAACGCCATGGCGGACACGTTGGTGGCTTCAAACAGCGCCGTCAGCCAGGTTCCCTCGTCGTGGCCGATAGAGAGTGCGCCGCGCACGTCCGTCATTGCCACATCGGTGACGTGCTCGTTCAGCCCGGCTGCAAGCGAGGCCAGCAGCATGCCCAGCAGTCCGATCGCAATCCGCAGGCCGAACGCGGGCGGAGCAGACAGCGGTGGCGGAGCAGATACGACGGAAATCGGTTGGCTCGGCGCGATTGCCAGAACTTCGGCAGTCGTCATACCGATGGCGCAGCAAACGCGAAGCGGGTGGCAAATAAAGATCGACGCAAACTCGGCACGGCTTACACTCAGCGTGTGTAGTGGATTACCCTTACTCTAGCAATTCCAACTTTGGCCATGTCGTCAAAAATTGCCAATGATCGTCGCAATACGGACAACCCTCTAACGATTTTTTATACAGCTAATCTGACTTCGGAATAGCGACACTCGTCTCACTATGGAAAGTTTTCGAACCATCGAGGATTGTCACCGCACGCCCCGCGCGGTTGCGGCCCTGGCAAGCGATTATCCGCATGGCTATTACATGGCTCTACACCGGCACGTGCGTGCGCAGCTGATTCATGCACTGACCGGCGTGATGACGGTCATGAGCGAGCACGGTAGTTGGGTTGTGCCGACGGGACGCGCCGTGTGGATGCCGGCCGGATCCGACCATGCGGTGCGGTTTTTCGGCGGCGTCAGCATGCGGACGGTCTATGTCGCTCCCGACGTCCGTCCCAGCCTCCCGGGCGGCTGCGAGGTCATCGAGGTGTCGCCGTTTCTGCGCGAGGCCATCGTCGTTGCGACGCGCGTACCGCTGAACTATGAGCTCGGCGGCAGGGATCACCGTGTCATGGAGCTGATTCTCGACGAACTCGAAAGAGCGCCACGGCTGCAGTTGCATGTACCGATGCCTCGAGACCCGCGGCTCGTCCGTCTGTGCGAGCAACTGGTCGCAAGCCCTTCCAATCCGGCGACACTCGCAGACCTTGCTGCCGGCATCAACGTCAGCGAGCGAACGCTCGCCCGCCTGTTTCATCGCGAACTTGGGATGAGCTTCGGCCAGTGGCTGCGCCGCATGCGCCTGTTGCTAAGCCTGCCGCGTCTCGCGGCGGGCGTGTCGGTGTTGCAGGTCGCTCTGGAGCACGGCTATGACAGCCCCAGCGCCTACTCCGCGATGTTCCGGCGGACGCTCGGCATCGCGCCGACTGCATACCTGGATGCGCAATAGAAAAATGTGCCTTTATTTCAGTGACAACAGCAAAGCGAGCAGCGGAACAATAAACGCGGTAACAAGTCCGTTTAACCCGATCCCGATTGCTGCAAAGGCAGCGGCCAGCCCACTGAGCGGCGCGATCTGGGCTGCCGCGACCCCGCTGCCGGCCACCCCGGCAGCGAGGCCCTGCGAACGCCAGTCATCCACGCGCACCCAGCGCAAGACTGTTTGACCGATCACCGCAGCAATAATGCCTCCGGCGATTGCCAGCGCCGCGGTGAGCGCGGGCACACCCCCTACTTCCTGGGCGAGTGACATCGCAATCGGCGTTGTGACCGCTTTCGGGGCCATCGACAATGCGACGTCTCGCCCTCCCCCCATGGCCCACACGACTACAACGCCGCTGAGCGCGGAAGTGAGCGAGCCTGCCAGCAGAGCCAGGCCGAGGCCGCGGACGCTGCGGCGGATGTGGTTGAGATTGAGTGCCAGCGGTACCGCGAGTGCTACCGTTGCAGGGCCCAGCAGGAAATTGATGAACTGCGCGCCGGCGAAGTACTCCGCATAGGACGTATTCGTCCATTTCAGCAGGGCAACCATGGCCAGGATCGCAATCAACACTGGGTTGGCCAGCGGTGAACGACGACACAGACGCTGAACGGCTTGCCCGAATGCAAAGGCGGCAAGCGTCAAGGTCAGCCAGAGCAACGGAGTCAGGGCCAACGGCGCCCACAGGGTGCGAAATATCACTGGACATTCTTCTCGCTGGAATCGTCGTTGGACGGCACCGCGTTGAGATTGCCCCGACGCGTGATTCTGTGCATGACGACACCTGTTACGACGAGGCCAAGTACGGTTGATACGAGCAGTCCCGTCACTATGGGCAGCCATTCGCGCTGCAGTATGCTCAGTTCTGCAATGATGCCCACGCCTGCGGGCACGAAAAGCAATCCCATGTTCGAGATCAGCGCGGTGGCGGCTCTGTCCAGGGCAGACGGACCGCTTTCCGTGGGAGTCAGCCAACCTTGTGCGCGGGTGACCAGTGCGACCGCGAGAATAAACATTCCGATGACCGGACCCGGCAGCGGCAGGTGCAGCAGCCGGCGAAGTACTTCACCCGCAAGCTGCGCTCCGATCAGAACGGTAAGCGCAAACGGCATGCTCAGTACTCCCGACGCGCTACGGTCTTGAGCATTGCGACCAGCACACTCGCCACGATAACGAGGAAGCCGGACGTGTAGATAAGCATGACCGTCATCATTGCCTGTGCTCCTTCAGATATGCCGCAATCGCGGCGTCCATCGCCGGCCGGCAGCATGAGCCGCGGCCTTGAGAACAAGGTACAGGTCAGAGGCACACGAAACTATTCTACGAACGGTTGAAATGCCTGTGTTTTTGGATCGCACACCGACACTTTCGTATATGTCGTGCTATGGCGTGCCCAGCGCAAGATTGAGCAATCGCTCGACCGTGGTGGCATCAACGGGCTTCTCGAGAAAAGCGGCTGCGCCTTTAGCCTCGATTTCTGCCCTCAGGGCAGCAGTCGGGAATGCCGTAATGAAAATGGTCGGAATTGCGTATCCGAGTCCGAGGAGGCGGTCGTGCATTTCGATTCCAGACAAGCCCGGCATCTGTATATCCGAAATCAGGAACGACGTTTCGTCGAGCAAACCTGAATCCAGAAATTCTTCCGCCGATGCAAACACTCGCGCCTGCCACCCCAACGACCGAACCAGGCTCGCGGTCGCAAACCGGGCACCCTGATCGTCATCAACGATAGAAACAACTTGAGAAGACACGAGCGACGGACCTCGAAACACTGGAAGCCAAGCATGTCACACGGAATTGCGTGGATGCGGCTCAGTACAAATCGTAGCTCGCGAGTTACCGCAGGCAAATGATACAAATGTATAAGCGGCTTACCAGACTCTCACGTCAATCCGGTCAATCCTGTCAATCATCTGACAATTTGGATGGTTATGGTCTCCCTTGTCCGGCAGGCAGCGAACTCTTGCCGCAAGCTGTATGGGATGCAGTGACGCGCGCAACAGCGGCGGCGTAAAATGTTTGAGTGCCAGCGGGTGTGACCGCACTCCGGCTACGCGAGGTGTCCAGATGACGACCAGACTGACCAACCGGATGACCGATGAGCCCGAAGCAGCCGACGTCCCCGTCGTCTACGTCGTCGATGACGACAAGGGTATCCGGCGGGCCCTCGAAATGCTGATGCGCTCCGTAGATTTGCGCGTCGAGACGTTCGAGTCCCCAGACGAATTTCTCCGCTTTCCTCGCTCGGCCGGACCAAGCTGCCTGATCCTCGATGTGCGGCTCCGCGGGAAAAGCGGCATGGCTTTTCACCAGGAAATCGTCAATAGCGGCATGCGTATTCCCGTCCTGTTTATAACCGGTCATGGCGACATCGAGATGGGGGTAAAGGCAATGAAGGCCGGCGCACTGGACTTCTTTGCGAAGCCGTTCAAAGATCAGGACATGCTCGACGCAATTGCGCAGGCGCTGGCGCGAGACAGTGAGCGACTCGCGGGAGAGGCTGCGTTATCCGGCTTGCGCGCTTCGTACCAATCCCTTTCACCGCGCGAGAAAGAGGTGATGGGCTTTGTGCTGTCCGGTCTGCTGAACAAGCAGATTGCCTCTGAGATGAGCCTGAGCGAAATCACGGTCAAGGTTCACCGTGGACAGGTCATGCGTAAAATGAACGCGCGCTCGGTGCCGGACCTCGTCCGCATGGCCGAATCGCTAGGCGTCGAGGCCTATGTTCCGCGAGACCATCATCGCTGACACGGCAACGCTACTGATGCGCGGAAACGGTAAATTGAAATGTCATTCCCGGGCCAATATTGCGCGACGCCCACACCTCCCCTCGGTGAGCTTCAACGATCGAACGACAGATGGAGAGTCCCATGCCCATTCCATCTGATTTCGTCGTGTAAAACGCGTTGAAAAGCCGGTCCAGCCCCTCGGGCTCCGTGCCGATGCCGACGTCCTCTACGGCCACGAGCACCTCGTCGGATTCGCGCAGTTCGGTGCGGATGGTTAGCACACGCGCGCGATCGGTGACGCTCGCCATGGCCTGGACACCATTCATCGCAAGATTGATGATCACCTGCTGCAGTTGGACCCGGTCGCCCCGCACCAGGGGCAATCCCGACGCGGGCTGTAGTTGCACTGTCACCCAATATCGGAGCGCCTCCGGCTTTACAAGCGCGACCGCCTCGTCGATGACCTCGTTGATGTCGAGTGGGATCAGCTCCGGATCCGCTCTTCTGGCAAGATCGCGAACGCTCCGGATCACCCCGGCCGCCCGATTGGCTTCTTCGACAACGTAACTCAAGCAGGCGCGCGCCTCGTCTACTTCCGGAACGTCGCGGGTCAGCCAACGCAACCCAGCTACGGCGGTAGTGGAGATGGAAGCGAGAGGCTGATTCACTTCATGCGCAATCGAAGCACTCATCTGTCCAAGGGCTGTTACACGAGCCACGCGGGCGAGTTCCGCCTGTGCCGTTTGCAACGCCTCTTGCGCTTCCCTCGTTGCCGTGACGTCCATCAGTGCACCCACAAGTTCCTCTTCGCCCGATTCGTATTTCGCACGATGGGTCCGGACAATCAGGTGTTTGACCGCTCCATCCGGCATCAGAAGACGGTGCTCGTAGTCCTCGTCCGGTTCGCCACGTGCCGCACGATCAATCTCGTGCAGTACAAATTCCCGGTCATCCGGGTGAACACGTTGGAGGATGAAGTCGAGCGTCGGCTTGACCGTTTCGTCCAAACCAAATATCCGATAGGTCTCCTTAGACCAGACAATGTCGCCGCTAGCTGTCGTCCAGCCAAAGCTGCCAGTATGACTTAGCCGTTGAGCATCAGCCAGATAGGCCTCACTGCGCCGCAACGCGCTTTCAGCGCCTCTTCGGGCGACGCTCAGCCACACCACAAACAGGGCGGTCACCGCCAGCAGGACGATGCGCGGCAAGTCCGTGGGCGCAACCACGAACGAACCGAGCGGCGGGATAAAATAGAAAATAAAACCTGCAACGGACAGTGCGGTCGCGAGCAAACCTGGGCCGAGGCCACCGAACCAGGCACTAAACATGATCGCGCATAGAGACAGCGATACGAACGGACTACTATGCATGCGAGGTTCCAGTAGCAGCGCCGCAACGAGCGCCGCAGCAACTGAAAGAACTACACCTGCATAGTGAGCGAAAGCGGACCGTCTGCACCACTGCAGCGGACTAGACCGGGACATATCTCCTGCCTCCACGAATCAGCAATGCCTCGCGCAAGCCGGCCGGGTCCTTCTCCTGATTGTTGCGCGGGATGCCGACAATCATACAGCCATCGAGCTGTCGTCATCCCACGTCGATTCGCTACTTCACCAGCATGCCAGTCAGCCAGTAGGCCTGACTGAGGGTAATGATGCCGGCGATAACGGCCAGTCCAATGCTGTGCTTCAGCGTGAAGCGGAACAGGTCAGATTCTCGTCCAATCAATCCGACCGCCGCGCACGCGACAGCAATCGACTGTGGCGAGATCATCTTTCCTGCCACTCCGCCCGTGGAGTTTGCAGCGACCAGCAGGATGTCGGACACGCCGATCTGATGCGCGGTGGTCGCCTGCAACGCAGCAAACAGCGCATTTGAAGACGTGTCCGACCCGGTGAGGAACACGCCGAGCCAGCCGAGCAGCGGCGCAAATAGCGGATACGCGGCACCCGTCTTGGCGAGCAGCAGCGCCATCGTCACCGACATGCCCGAGTAGTTCTCGACGAACGCGAATGCGAGGACGAGACCGATCGACAGGATCGGGCGGCGCAGATCCCTCAGCGTTTCAGCGAAGGTGTCGAACGCGGTTTTCGCGGGCATCCGCAGAAACACGATGGCCATGAGCGCTGCAAGCAGGATCCCGGTGCCGGTCGCGCCAACCAGATCGAGCCTGAACACGACATCGAGCGGCGTGGGCGTTGCAACAACCGGCGCACCCCGGATGATCAGGCGATCGATCAATGGCATGTGAAAGGACAGCGTCGTTGCCGCGAGTGCTCCTTTGGCTCCGAACAAGGCCTTGAATCCCCCGAGTCCCCACACCGTAATCGTTGCGGTCAGGAACAGAAACGGCGACCAGGCCCTCACGATCGTACCCGTCGAATAGGGGCTCGGCGTTCTGGACGGACTGAAGCCCCCCGCCATGCCTGCTGCGCCACCGCCGAAAGATGCCGTGCCATTGCCGCTGACCGAAGGCGCGAAGCTCATCTTCGGTTGCCAGACCTTCAGGAACACCCCGAGCGCGACGAGACTCACGATAGCCGACGCGACATCCGGAAGCTCAGGCCCCATGAAGTTCGAAGTGAAATACTGCGTCACCGCGAAGCTGCCACCTGCGACCAACGCGGCAGGCCACGTCTCGCGCACGCCTTTTTTGCCGTCCATGATGAAGACGAGCCAGAACGGCAGAGCGATGGACATAAATGGCAACTGCCGGCCAGCCATGGCACCGATCGAAAACGGATCCAGGCCTGACACCTGGCCCGCAACGATCACCGGAATCCCGAGTGCACCGAATGCGACAGGTGCCGTGTCGGCGATCAGGCAGAGTCCTGCGGCATACAGCGGATTGAAACCGAGCGCGACGAGCAGCGCCGCCGTAATCGCGACGGGCGCGCCGAAGCCGGCCGCGCCTTCGAGAAACGCGCCGAACGAGAAGCCGATCAGCAACATTTGCAGCCGGCGATCGTCAGTCAGGCCCACGATCGAACTGCGGATAATGTCGAACTGTCCCGAGCGGACCGAAACCTTGTAGACGAAAACCGTCGCGACAATAATCCACGCGATCGGCCACATGCCGTAGAAAAACCCGTAGAACGCCGAGGCAAATGCCATGCCGAGCGGCATGTGAAAGATCGCCACCGCGGTTACAAGCGACAGCGCGAGCGTCAGGGCCGCGGCAATATGCCCTTTCACCCTGAGCACGGCCAGACAGATGAAGAACAGAATAATCGGCCCGCTTGCGGCGAGCGCGGAAAGACCAATGCTATCGAGCGGCAAATAGTTCTGATGCCAGACTTCCATGTACACAGTCTCCTTGCGTTATTGATCTTGGTGCGGCCTTCACGGCCGCATCCGTGGTGTGTTACATCTGTGCGCCGATCATCCAGGGCACGAATTCCTCGTTGCCCACGCCGAGTGCTTCGCTCTTGCTCTTTTTTCCCGACGCAACATCGATGATCATTTCAAAAATTTCACGGCCCTTTTGCTCAACCGTGCTGTCGCCGTCCATGATGTCGCCGCAGTTGATGTCCATGTCATCTTCCATGCGCGTGTACATCTTCGTGTTGGTGGCGAGCTTGATCGACGGCGCAGGCTTGGCGCCGAAGCATGAACCGCGTCCGGTGGTGAACAGCACAAGGTTCGCGCCGCTCGCGATCTGTCCGGTTGCACCCATCGGGTCGTAGCCGGGCGCGTCCATGAACACCAGTCCTTTGGCGGTCACCGGCTCTGCGTAACGATAGACGTCCACCAGCGGCGTCGAGCCGCTCTTGGCGACGGCGCCCAATGATTTTTCGAGGATCGTGGTCAAGCCTCCGGCCTTGTTGCCCGGCGTCGGATTGTTGTCGATGCTGCCTTTTTCGCGCTCCGCGTAGTTTTCCCACCAGTGAATGCGCTCGACGATCTTCTGCCCCACCTCCGGTGTGACCGCGCGTCGCGTGAGCAAATGTTCCGCGCCGTAGATCTCGGGCGTCTCGGAGAGAATGGCAGTACCGCCATGTTGCACAAGCAGATCGACGGCAGCGCCCAGTGCAGGATTCGCCGTAATACCTGAATACCCATCCGAGCCGCCGCATTGCAGCGCGATATTCAGGTGCGACACGGGCAGCGGTTCGCGCACAGCGTTGTTCGCGACCGGCAGCATTTTCTCGATAGCGGCAATCGCGGCGTCGACCGTCTTCTGCGTGCCGCCTTGTTCCTGGATGACGAGCGGGACCGTCATCTCGCCCGTCTCGACGCCTTCGGCGACAAACATCGCGCCCATCTGATTCGCCTCGCAACCGAGTCCGATGACGAGCACGCCCGCGAAATTCGGATGCCGCACATAACCGCCGATGGTACGGCGCAGCTGCTGAATGCCTTCACCGTTATGGTCGATGCAGCAACCAAAACTGTGAGTGACCGGAACAATGCCGTCGACGTTCGGCCACGCATCCAGCGCGCCGGGCGCAGAGAAATGCTGCGTGACCAGCTTCGTCACCGTGGCGGAGCAGTTGACGGTGCTGACCACGCCAATGTAGTTGCGCGTCGCCACGCGGCCGTCAGCTCGACGAAAGCCCTGGAACGTCAGCGCGTTCTGCGCGGGCGACACGGCCTTTACATTCGTACCATAGGCGTAGTCGCGCGCGAAATCGCCCATCGAGACATTGTGTGTATGAACGTGCGCGCCGGGCTCGATCGGCTGCGTGGCGAATCCGATGATCTGGCCATAGCGTCGCACCGGGTCGCCTGCCTGTAGCGCGCGCAATGCCACCTTGTGCGCAGCCGGAATATCGTTGGCGACCAGCAGGCCGTCCAGTTCATGCAGAACGGTGCCTGCGGCGATCGCACCACGCGCGATCGCGACGTCGTCATCGCCATGCAGCGTAATGACCAGTGAGGTAGAATCCGCCATGTTTTTCCTCTTGAATTGTGGGGCTTGTAAGCCTTGCGTCGGCAGCGGGATCGGCCGTCCGCGTCTCTCATGAATAGTGGTTTTGTTCACGAGGCGATGCAAATCGGTCAGACCAATTTCTGGAAGCACCGGAATGGGATTTCATAGTCGTTCTTGCAGCGTGCTAGACAGTACCGTCCGGCAGCTCGAAGAGAAAGTGCGTGAAGGCAGTTGGGCCGCTTCGGCGCGTCTGCCGGCGGAACGGGCGCTGGCGGATTCGATGGGAGTGTCGCGCTCGACCGTGCGCGAAGCGATCCAGCGGCTCGTCAGCAAAGGAATGCTCGAAACGAAGGCTGGCAGCGGCGTGTACGTCGTGCAGAAGCAGCCCGTGCGCCTCAGCGCACCGTGGTTACAACTGGTGACGGAAAGCGCGCCATTAAGAGCAGAAATGCTCGAATTCCGGCTGGTTTTCGAGTGCGCGGCGGCCCGCTTCGCCGCGCAGCGTTCGACGGAACAAGAGTTGGACAAACTCCAGACGATTCTCCTGAAGATGCAAAACGCGGTCGCCGCTCACGACGTCGATGCGGAGGCCGTCGTCGACGGCGAGTTTCATACCGCGCTGACGGCCGCATCGCACAACCGGATGCTCGACCAGTTTTATGCGAGCACCATTACGCTGCTTCGCGAGCACATCGCCGCGAATACGTTCGATGCGACGGTCAATAACGCGAACGCTGTGATTCAATCAGCCATGCGGCTACGCCAGCACGAATCCATTTATATGGCGATTCGCGAGCGGAATCCCGACGCCGCGCAACAGGCGATGTTCACCCACATTGCCTTTGTCGGGAAACAGTTCGAGCCGGGGATTTCAACGATCGAACTATCCGCAGAACGCGGCCTCCCAAGCGCTAATCTATAGGGTCACAGCGCCCGTGGCATCCACGTACAGGGCATAGAGTGACTGTCCGGCGGCCATGAACAGGCGGTTGTGCGCAATGCCGCCAAAGCACAGGTTCGCGCAGCGTTCAGGCAGCGCGATGCGGCCGATAGCCGCGCCGTCCGGTGCGAACACCATCACGCCATTCAACTGCGGCCCTGTGCCCCAGCCCGCCCACAGGTTACCGTCCACGTCGCAGCGAAAGCCATCCGGCGCACCGTGTTCGCCACCGTCGACAAAGATGCGGCCGTTGACGAGACGTCTGCCATCCTCCACGTCATATACCCGGATGCAGCGTGGCTTCGATCCGGACTCCACAACGTAAAGGCGACGCTCATCCGGCGAGAAGCACAAGCCATTGGGATTGGCGATGTCGCCAGCGACGACCTCTGCTTCACCGGAGCGCGGATCAAAGCGGTACACGTTGGTCGGCAGTTCCGCTTCCGCTTTGACGCCACCGTAGTCGCTGAGAATGCCAAAGGGCGGATCGGTAAACCAGATGCTGTCGTCGCTCTTGACGACAACATCATTGGGCGAGTTAAGCCGTTTGCCGGCAAAACGATCCATCAGAACGGTCACGGTGCCGTTGTACTCGGTTCGCGTCACCCGGCGGTTGCCATGCTCGCAAGTGATCAGGCGCCCCTGACGATCGCGCGTATTGCCGTTGGCGAAGCCTGACGGTTTGCGAAACACCGAGACCGCGCCGCTTTCTTCATCCCACCGCATGATGCGGTTGTTCGGAATGTCGCTCCATAGAAGGAAGCGGCCATCGCCGAACCACACCGGCCCTTCACCGAAGCGCATGCCCGTCGCAAGGCGCTCCACCGCGGCATTGGTAATGCGGTATTTCAGAAAGCGCGGATCGAGGACTTCTACGGACGGATCGGGATAGGTTTCGCTCTGCCGCCACATGGCTACCTCAGTCATCACTCATCTAACGCTCACGTTCCGGCAGGCTGCCCAGTCAGTCCTTCTTCTGGATATACGCTTCGAACGCCTGCTTGTAGTCCGGGTGCCAGCGCGAAAGCGGCGGGCGATTCTCGACAATGTCTCCCGCAGCCCAAAGGATGCGTCGCTCGTCGAGGGACCGGGGCACATCGTTGTCCGGGCAGAGAATGTAGAAGTCCTTGGCATCCAACCGCTCCATCATGAAATCGACGGTCTGTTCCGCCGTCCAGGCGGCGGCTGGTTTTTCAGTCCGGCCTCGAGCGGCGAGATCGGTGAACACAAAGCCCGGAATCAGCAGGTGCGCACTGATCTGGCATCCCGGCGTGTTGCGCAATTCGTGCTGCAGCGCCTCGGTGAACGCCTTCAGGGCCGCCTTGGAGACGTTATACGCAGGGTCGCCGGGTGGCGTCGTGATGCCCTGCTTCGAGCC
The DNA here is from genome assembly GCF_050436665.1 of Paraburkholderia sp. EB58. Taxonomy (NCBI): domain Bacteria; kingdom Pseudomonadati; phylum Pseudomonadota; class Betaproteobacteria; order Burkholderiales; family Burkholderiaceae; genus Paraburkholderia; species Paraburkholderia sp. EB58. The sequence goes on from NZ_JBNDMQ010000027.1 coordinate 82,963, forward strand.
GGTGTTAATGATGAGGCCCGGGCGCCCGCGCGCGATCATGCCGGGCACGAAGGTCTGCGTGCCACGGATGACGCCCCACAGGTTGACCTCGAGCACCCGCTCCCAGTTGGCATCCGCCCCGAACATGCTGCTACCCGGTTGAATCCCGGCATTGTTCATGAGGATGTCCGCGCCGCCGAAGCGGTCCTGAACCGCCGCATCGAGCGCGCGCAGATCTTCGACGCGGCTGACGTCCGTCTCGATCGCCATGACACCGTTCGCGCCACGCGGCGACAGCCTGGCTATCTCCTGTGCCGCGCGATTGAGGCGGACCTCATCCACATCCGCAATGCAGACGCGAAGTCCAAGCTGCGCAAAGCGCTTCGCAGCGGCGAGTCCAATGCCGGCAGCGCCGCCCGTGACAACCGCGACGGATCCGGAAGTGAAAGCAGAGTGTGTCATCAGTAGTCCCTCTTGGTTCTTCATACAACGTTAGCTCGCCGGGGCGGCCTGCTCTAGCCGCGCCGCGCCGAATGTCTTCACAACATTCACCCAGTATGCGGCACCCGTGGCCAACGCCTCATCGTTGAAATCGTAATGCGGGTTATGCAGCGGAGCGCTTGGCGTGGGGCCATCCACGCCCATCCACACGTAGGCACCCGGTCTCGCCTGTGCCATGAACGCAAAGTCTTCCGACGCCATCGACGGTTTGCATCCGAGCGTGACAGCCGCCTCACCCACCGTCGCACGTGCCGCATCCAGTGCGATATCGGCTTCCGCAGGCGTATTGACCGTCGCCGGATAGCCGTAGTGGTATGTCAGGCTCGCTTTCGCGCCATGCGCCTGAGCGGTTAGCGTGCCAATTTCCTCGAGCAAAGCACGAATGCGCTCCTGCACCTCGGCCGCGAAACAGCGTACGGTACCGCGGATCACCGCGCGGTCCGGCAATACGTTCCAGGCTTCGCCACCGTGAATCTGCGTCACGCTCACCACGCTCGCCTCTTTCGGGGACACGCGCCGGCTTACGATGGTCTGCAGCGCAATCACAATATAGCTCGCGCAGACCAGCGCATCGATGCCCTCCTCCGGCATCGCCGCGTGCGAGCCTTTGCCGTCGACGAGAATCTCAAACGTATCGAACGAGGCCATCATCGGCCCACGGTTAAGCGCGAAGTGGCCCAGCGGCAGGCCCGGCCAATTGTGCAGACCGAACACCGCGTCGCACGGGAAACGCTCGAACAGCCCATCCTCCACCATCACACGGCCGCCGCCGGCTACCTCCTCGGCAGGCTGGAAGATAACGTGCACGGTGCCCTGCCAATCGGTATCGCGGCTTAATGAAGCGGCTGCGCCCAACAGCATCGCCGTGTGGCCGTCATGCCCGCACGCGTGCATTTTGCCCGTGTTCTGTGAGCGGTGCTCGAATGCGTTGTGCTCCGCCATGGGCAGCGCATCCATATCCGCGCGCAATCCAAGCGCCGGACCGCTGCCGCGTCGCAGTGTCCCCACTACACCGGTTCTGCCGACGCCTTCGGTAACTTCAAAGCCATAGTCCCTCAGCACCGACGCCACCAGCCGCGCCGTGGAGACCTCTTCGAACGCGGTTTCCGGGTGCGCGTGCAAGGCACGGCGCCACGTCGTCATTTTGTCGAGCAATTCAGCTTTAATCATCGTTGCTTACCTCAAGAGCAGACCGCCGCACGGTACCTGGAGCGGCACGTCAAGCGGCAACATGGTTCATGGCGTCCGGCTCAGTCCGCTGGACAAAACGGCGCCGGCGTCAGGAACACCGATTCCTGATGGACGAGATACGGCAGGATGCGTGGCGTGAATGCCTGCCAGCGCGGATCGGCTGCGAGTTTGGCGCGCTGCGCCGCCCGATGCGCGTAATCCTCATAGCCCCAGCAGAACACGATCGAGTTCAACGTGCCTGAATCTTTCGTCCAGCAACCTTTGAGCCGCGCGTACTGAGTGATGATGTCGAGTCCTTCCCGCTCGTAAATGTCCAGGAACTCAGCGACTTTTCCCGCTGTAACCTGATAAGTGCGCATTTCTACCAACATGATTCTCCCTCTTTCAGTCTGCCGTGGCTGAGGACGCGTAGCTAGCCGCGTTTTGTTCGATGTACGCCTTCAGCGCGCCGAAGAACGCGTCGAGATTCTTGCCCGCGGCGGACTGGATCAGGCGGGACCCCACGCTCATCAGCTTCCCGCCAATCTCGACGTCGGCGTCATACACCAGCGCGGTCGCTTCGCCTTGTGGTTCGAGTTGGACGCGGGCCGTGACTTTGGCGAAGCCCACCGCACCTCCGCTGCCCGAACCGACGATCGTGTAGGCTTTAGGTGGATCGAGATCCGACAATTCGACGTTGCCTTTAAACGTTGCGGCCACCGGGCCCACCCTAATCTGCACAGTCGATTCGAAATGGCGGTCGTCGAGCATTTCCAGCGACTTGCAGCCAGGCAGACACGCCTGCAGCACCACGGGGTCGTTCAATGCGCGCCATACGGTTTCTGGCGGCGCGGGCAGGATGCATTGATCAGTGAGCTTCATCGCGGCGCCTCAGTTCTCGTAGAGCTTGAACAACGCCTGGGTGCCGTTGCGTGCATAGCCCTCTTCGCTCAACTTCTTATACAGCCCGCGCACCAGTTCAAGACCCGGCAATTCACGGCCCATGTGACCGGCTTCTTCGTGCGCAATCCGCATGTCCTTGATGAAATGCTCGATGAAGAAGCCGGGCGCAAAGTCGCCATTGGCAATGCGCGGGCCCAGGTTGTTTAGCTGGAAGCCACCGGCCGCGCCGCCGCCAATCGTGCTCAATACCGTGTGGGCGTCAAGACCCGCGCTCTGCGCGTAGGCAAGTCCTTCGCACACGCCCAGCATCGTCGATGCAATGACGATCTGATTGCACAGCTTCGTGTGCTGACCGGCGCCCGGCCCGCCTTGCAGAGCGATGGTGGTGCCGAGGCAGCGCAGCATCGGCTCGACGCGCGCCAGCGCCTCGCTCGAGCCGCCGACCATGATCGACAGACGCCCTTCGCGCGCGCCGATATCGCCGCCGGAGACAGGGGCGTCGAGCATGTGCACGCCGCGCGTCTTGGCGTGGGCGGCCAGTTCTTCGGCCAGTTGCGGACTCGAAGTCGTCATGTCGACCAGCACGGCGTCGCTGCGCGCATGGTTGATCAAGCCGTCGTCGCCCAGGTACAGTGCGCGGACGTCGTCCGGAGTGCCGACGATCGTAAAGATGACATCCGATACCTCAGCCAGTGCTTTCGGGGTCTCGTGCCAGTGCGCGCCGGCCTCGATGAGCGGCTCAGCCTTGGCACGCGTCCGGTTATAGACGTTCAGCGGATAGCCAGCCGCAGCGAGCCGCGAGGCCATCGAGAAGCCCATGATGCCGAGGCCGATAAAGCCAATTGCAGGTTTGGTCGAAGCTTGATTCATGATGGTTGGGTCCATTAGAGGTTGTCGCGCAGCAGGCCGCGCAGCAGCATGGGAGTCAAGGGATGACGGTCGGCGACCACGCCGAACGGCGCGAGCGCATCGTTGACCGCATTGGTTAGCGCACCGAGCGCCCCCATCACCCCGCCTTCGGCCATCCCTTTGATGCCCGCAGCCGTCGCCCGGCTGGGGGTATGCAATGGGATGATTTCGAGGTTGGGCAATTCAGTCGATGTGGCAATCAGATAGTCGGCGAGCGAACCCGTCACGTTCTGTCCCGTCTCGTCGTAACGCATATGCTCGAACAGCGCGCCGGATAGCCCCATCGCCACGGCGCCGTGTTGCTGCCCTTCCACCACCGTGGGATTGAGCAGCGTGCCGCAGTCTTCGGCAATGACGTAACGCGCGATACGGATTACGCCCGTAGAGATGTCCACCTCAACCTCGCATCCGTGCGTCGAATTCGAATAGGTCATCGGCGGGGGATCGTAGGTCAGGTGAAACTCGAGGCCCGGCGTGAGGCCTTGCGGCAGCGCGGTGGGGTCCAGGTAAGCGCGCCTCGCTACATCGACGAGCGTCAAACCGGTGTCGATCCACTCATCGCCATTACGACGCTCGATTCGCGCGTCGATCAGACGAAGTGACTCGGCGTCGGGCAGATCGAGGCAACCCGCGGCGATTGCAAGGACCTTGCGCCGTGCGTCGAGCGCGCACAGGTACAGCGCACCGCCGCCCGCCGTGCCGCTGCGTGCGCCGCGGCTTCCCATGCCGTATGGGGCGACATCGGTATGGCCCATATGAATGCGGACGCTCGACGGATGAACGCCGAGACCCTCGGCCACCGCATTGGCCATCGCGCTTTCATAGCCCTGCCCACTCGGCCCAAGACCCACCGATGCATTCACGGCCCCGCTTGGTTCGATACGGATCCAGCTTGCCTCGTGTCCCGAACCCGGAATACCCGCAGCCTTGTAGAAACGCGAGCCATACGTGGTCGGTTCGACCACATTGCACAGACCCAGCCCCACGTAGCGGCCGGCTTGCCGTGCCGCCTGCTGACGTTCGCGAAATGCGCGGTAGTCGAATGCCGCAACCACTGCCTCAAACGTCTGCGACGGCGTGATGTCAGCGAGCAATTCGCCGGTCGCGGTACGGTACGGCAGTTCTTCAGGGCTCAGCAGGTTGCGGCGGCGGACCTCGACAGGGTCGAGTTTCAGTTCTCGCGCAATGGCGTCCAGGGTGCCGTCCATCACCCAACTGGTGATCGACATCGGGGCACGCATCGGTGCGTTGCCGCATTTATGGCTAAGCACGACCTTCACATCGAACGAGTAGTCCTGCAACCGGTACGGTCCGCTCAGGATCATCGCAACGACGCGCGCCAGGTAGTTCGCCGGGAAAAAACAATAGGCGCCGAAATCCTCGCGTAGCTCGAGATCGAGCGCGAGCAGCGTGCCGTGCTCATCGACCGCAGCGCGGGTCAGGCAGTAGTCCTCACGGGAATTGGCGGCCGCCGTCAGATTCTCGAGTCGATCTTCGCGCCAGCGCACCGACCGTTTCAAATGGCGAGCCAGTGCGGCGACGGTCAACTCTTCGCGGTATAAGGCGATTTTCTGACCGAACGAGCCACCGACGTCAGGCGAAATCACGCTCACCTGTGACTCGCTGAGTTTGAGCCGCTGCGCCAGCTGCGTGCGCAACGGATGCGGCACCTGCGTGCCGATATGGAACGTCAGGTGGTCGCGCCCGGCATCCCATACTGCGGCGCAGCCGCGCGTTTCGATCGGCACGTGGGTCTGGCGTTGCTGGTGAAACGTCGCCTCCACGACCCGGAAAGCGCGCCTGTTCGCACTCTCCGGATCGCCATGGGAATACGTCTGATGCGAAACAAGGTTGCCTGGTACAGCCGGGTCGACCTGCATGGCATTCGGGTCCAATGCTTGCCACATATCGGTGACCGCAGGCAATGGCTCGAACTCGACCAGCACCTGCTCAGCGGCGTCTTCGGCGAGGTACCGGTCCGTCGCCACCACGCAGGCCACCGGATCGCCCTGAAAGCGCGCTACGTCGACGGGCATCGTCGCGAATTCGACCGGCAACAGGCCCTCGACGGGCGGCGCGACGCGCATCGGATTCGTCCACTGGGCCAGCTCGCGCCCGGTGACGACCGTTATGACGCCTGGCATCTGCGCCGCGCCTTGCGTATCGATCGAGATGATTCGCGCGTGCGCATGAGGTGAGCGAACGAAGCACACATGCAGAGCGCCAGGTATTTCGATGTCGTCGAGATAGCGGCCATAGCCTGTCAGGAGGCGATAGTCTTCCGTGCGCGGCGCCGCCTTGTTGAGGTAACGAAACGTTGGCTCAGACATCGGCCGTCTCCGCGCGCAGGCGCTCTGCTGCAAGCAGAATCGCCCGCACGATGTTCTGATAGCCCGTACAGCGGCACAGGTTGCCGGACAGCACCTCACGCACTTCCGCCTCGGATGGAGACGGATTCTCGCGCAGATACGCCTCGAATGTCATTACGATGCCCGGCGTGCAGAAGCCACACTGCAAACCATGACAGTCATGCAATGCCTGCTGCAGCGGAGAAAGACGGCCGTCTTGCGCGACGTCCTCGATGGTCCTGATGCGCGCTTCGTCCATCTGTACCGCGTAGGCAAGACAGGCGCGCGCCGGGCGGTCATTGATCAACACCGTGCATGCGCCACAGACGCCGTGCTCGCAACCGACATGCGTGCCCGTCAACCGGCAATCTTCGCGTAGCACGTCTGACAAAAGCTTGCGAGGCTCGCAATGCACTTCGTGGCGTACACCGTTCACGTCAAGGTAAATTGTTGTCTTGTCCATGGGCGACTTATCCATGTTGCTCAGTGCCCGCGATACCAGCGATACCAGCAGTTACCCGCTGCAATGCTCGCGTCATCAGCGCCTTGACCAGATCGCGCCGATAGGCGGCGCTGATTTCTGCCTGATCGTACGGCTCGATGGCGCCTGCGACTGCATTAGCAATCCTGACGACCGTTCGCGCGTCGGCGGTTTCGCCAAGGAACCCTGCGGCCACGTCGTCCAGTACCAGCGGCACGTCTGCCACGCCGCCCACGCCGATACGCAATGACGAAAACGTATCGCCTGCGAGCACCGCCGTGACCGCGCAGGCCGCGATCGCGAAATCGCCATGCCGTCGGCTAAATACCTCGAAGGCATGCCGTTCGAGAGGCGCCGCCACCGGAAAACGCACAGCACGAATGATTTCCTCGCTAGCCAGATCGGTGGTCATCACCGCGATCAGGAACTGCGCCGCCGGCACCTCGCGGCTACCGTCTGGCCCGACGATCTCGATGCGAGCCCCTAACGTGCTTGCGATGAGAGGCAACTGGGCAGCAGGGTCCGCGTGCGCAAGACTGCCACCGAGCGTTCCGCGTTGACGGATTGCGTAATGTCCGATCGTCGCGGCCGCTTCCGCCAGTAGCGGGCAAACAGCACGCACGATGATGCTGGTGGCAATCTCGTGATGGCGCGTCATCGCACCAATCACGAGCGTACCGGCTTCTAGCGTGACACCCGCCAGTTGAGGCAGCGCGTTCAGATCAATGAGATGTGCCGGTTGCGCGAAGCGCATATTCATCATCGGCGCAAGGCTTTGTCCTCCGGCGATCACCTTGGCATCAAGGCCGTGAAGAGCAAGAAGCGACAGCGCGTCGTCAAGCGTGCGCGGTCGATGATACGAAAATGCAGCGGGTTTCATACGCCTTCGATCCGTCATGAGGTAGCCGCCGTTTCAGCCACCTCTTCCGAAGCGAGGATAACTTCAATAAGTTAAGTCGTCAATTGACGACTTATTATTGGTGAACTTACACGAGCCGGGCAATTGCCCGGCTCGTCTTACTCAGACAGACTCAAGCGGCGCCAGCAGGACCGGCACGCTTGCGAGAAAAGCACGCACGTGCATCGCAATGACCGCATCGGTGGGAGTGGTGTTGTCGTTCGAATAGATGCGGCGCCGGATCGCAAGGTGGGACACAGCGCCGTGCAGCAGCCAGCCCACTTCCGTCAGATGAGACGGATCGAGCGGCACGCTGCGACCCAGCTCGTGGGCTGCCTCAGTGACGATGATCTCCAGCGCATGCGTCACCACTGCATTCGTGTACGTCGGCGCCATCTGCAGGTCTTCCAGCGAAGAATACAGAAACAGCCGCAGCCACCGCCGCGTCAGCAGGGTGTCGTAGTAATCGCGATAGAACGTATTGAGCCTGCTTTCAATCGGCACACTGCGGTCTTTCAATTGAACAAACCACAGCGCCTTGAAGGTCCCGACAATTTCCCGCTTGTAGACTTCGTCGATCAAGGCAGCCTTGTTCGGGAACAGGCTATACAGCAGGCGTTGCGAGACGCCACACGCCTCCGCGATGGCGCGGGTCTGGGCGTTCAGGCCGTGCTCCGCGAAATATTCAGCGGCCTTGGACAGTACCCGCGCCTGACGCTCGGCGCGCGGCAGACGTTGCGGCACCTTTTTCATCGGCCGCTTGACCGGCGCTTGCCGGCCCTTCTTTGCGCGGGCCGATGTTTCGACACTGCTACCGGGCTTGGCCTTCATGACTCTCCTGTACCTGTAGTTCTCATATAAGTCTTCACATGACGACTTATGTTTTGATAGAGTATATCGTCCGGGAGGGTGGTCGAGTCTCGCCATGGCCCGGTCGAACCATGCATTATCTCAGGCCGCCACGCAGCGAGCCCCATCTGTCACGGTTGGCAGCAGCAAACGCACCGGCATCGGGCGTCGAAGGTATGTCAATCAACCCGATTCCGGTTCTCCGCTCATGTCTTTGTCAAACCGCCATTCAGTCATCATCGCGCTGATCGTCGCCAGCGCCTATTTCATGGAGAACCTGGATGCCACCGTGATTGCGACGGCCTTGCCGCACATGGCGAGCACGTTCGGCGTGACGGCAGTGAGCCTGAGTATCGGCATGACCGCCTATCTGCTCGCGCTCGCGGTCTTCATCCCCATCAGCGGCTGGGTGGCGGACCGCTTTGGGCAACGCTCGGTGTTCGGCAGCGCGATTGTTGTGTTCACCGCCGCCTCGATACTTTGCGGGCTCAGCAACGGTCTGGTCGGCTTCACTGCTGCACGGATCCTGCAAGGCATGGGCGGCGCGATGATGGTGCCGGTAGGCCGGCTTGCGGTGCTGCGCAGCACGGAGAAGCGTCACCTGATGCGCTCGATCGCCTATATCACGTGGCCGGGCCTGGCCGCACCGGTGATAGGTCCGGCGTTGGGCGGGTTTATTTCGACGTATTTCAGCTGGCGCTGGATTTTTCTGCTCAACGTACCCATCGGCCTGCTTGGCCTCGCGCTAACCGCTATCTTCATTCCGAACTCCCGTGAGTCCAGCCGCCGTCCCTTCGACGTCCGCGGATTCGTCCTCAGCGGTGTTGCGCTCACCTGTCTCATGTACGGAATGGAACGTGTCGGGCAATTGCATAGCGACTGGCGCATCACGATCGCCGCCCTGGCCTGTGGCGTACTTGCTGCCGTCCTGGCCCTGCGGCATTTTCGGCGCGCTGAGCATCCGCTGATCGATCTTTCGTCGTGGCGCATCCCAACGTTTCGCGTAACGCTCGATGGCGGTTCGTTGTATGTCGTCTCGGTCAGCGTTTCGCCGTTCCTGTTGCCGCTTCTCTTCCAGCTCGGCTTTGGACTGAACGCCTTTGCTGCCGGTCTGCTGGTGCTCGCTTACGCGGCTGGCAATCTGGGCATGAAGACCGTCACCACGCCCGTCCTCAAACGCTTTGGCTTTCGCAACGTAATGATCGTCAATGGCCTGCTCACCGCCGCCACCATCGCGCTGTGCAGCCTGCTCTCGCCGGACACGCCGCGCGCGCTGGTCATGGCCGTGCTGTTCGCCGGCGGCCTGTGCCGATCAATGCAGTTCACCAGCATCAACACGCTCGCATTCGCGGACGTACCGCCGGCGCGGATGAGTTCGGCCAGCACATTCTTCAGCATGGTCCAGCAGATGACCATCGGCCTCGGCATCGCCTTCGGTGCAATCGCCCTGCATGCTGCAGTCCTGATTCACGGCAACCACGCGCAGCTCTCGCTAGCTGACTTTCGGATCGCGTTTCTACTCGTCGCGGCGTTGGTCCTGATCTCCGTGCTCTACTTTATTGGCGTCAAGCCAGATGCCGGCCGAGAGGTCAGCGGCCATATGCGGACCGCGTCGCGATCATGAGAAAACAATCCATACAAACAACCGGCAGCGTCGTCCCTCACAGCGCCTCGCAACAGTTGCTGATCCTCGCGGGCGTTTGCATAGCGGTGCTCGTCCTGCCGCTGAATTTCGGCGGTGCGGCGGTCTCCGCGCCGACCATCGGCACGGCGTTGGGGGGCAGTCCAGTGGCAGTCAACTGGATCCTGAACGCGTTCATGCTGAGCTTCGGCAGCAGTCTGATGGTCGCAGGCGCACTCGCCGATCTGCTCGGACGAAAGCGTATTTTCGCCATTGGCGTGGTGTTCTTTGCGGTGACCTCACTCTGCATTGCTGCTGCGCCGAGTCTATTGTGGGTCGACTTCCTCCGTGCGTTGCAGGGCATTGCGGCCGCCCTGGTGCTGGCCGGCTCGTCGGCGGCGCTTGCCCAGGAGTTCGAGGGGTCTGGGCGCGCCCGCGCGTTCAGCCTGCTCGGCACAACCTTCGGCGTGGGCCTAGCGCTGGGTCCATTGCTCGCCGGATTTCTCACGCAGACGTTCGGTTGGCGATCGTTCTTCCTGGTCGATGCCGCGATTGGCCTCGCGGGTTTCGCACTCGGTGTTCCGAAGCTGAGGGAGTCCTATGACCCCCATGCCAAAGGTCTCGACTGGCCAGGCGCCATCAGCTTTACCGCTGCGCTCACGCTGTTCACCTTCGGCCTGTTGCAAGGGCCAGAGAGCGGCTGGAGCAGTCCTCTGATCATTGGACTGTTCACGGGCGCTGTGGCGATGGCTATCGCGTTCATCTGGATCGAAGGACGCGTTACCCGCCCTATGCTCGACCTGTCGCTGTTTCGCTATCCACGCTTCGTCGGCGTACAGGTGCTGCCGCTTGCGACCGCCTTTTGCTATGTCACCTTGCTCCTTGTGCTGCCGACACGATTCATCGGCATCGAAGGACATACTGCGATCGGCGCGGGCTTAATGATGGTTTCGCTCTCCATGCCCATGCTGTTTGTGCCGCTCACCGCAGCATGGCTCACACGCTGGATGTCAGCCGGACTTATTTCGGCGATCGGCCTGGTCGTTGCGGCTATCGGCATGCTCTGGTTCAGTGGCATCGACCCTGGGGCGCCATCCGCCGCGTTTGCGATTCCGCTGTTCGTCATCGGTGTTGGAGCCGGGCTGCCGTGGGGACTGATGGACGGATTGTCGGTCAGCGTGGTCCCAAAGGAACGCGCCGGTATGGCGACGGGTATCTTCAGCACGACGCGAGTGGCGGGTGAAGGGATGACGCTCGCCGTGGCCAGTGCGATATTGGCGGTGCTCACACGGTCGCGGCTATCCGATGCGCTCGCCGGATTCCGTGTCGCGCCGGCCCATGCGCTCGCTGAAGCCGCCCAGCGGGTGGCCACCGGCGATCTGGTACAGGCTGCGGCGCTTCTGCCGGGACTGGGGCAGCCCGTACTCGCGCAGGCTTACGACGGCGCCTTCCGGGTGTTGATCCACATCCTGGTGGCTATCACGCTCGCCTCTGCGATCATGGTGCTTGGATTTCTTGGCCGGGCACGCGTCCTCGGCCCCAACCTGTGACGTTTGCTCACAGAGTCAATATTTTTCGTGCATTGTCGTCCCCACGGTCAGAGCGCCTAATCAACTTCGAGAGCATTCCGTAACGCGTAAATCTGGGGGAAACCATGGACATTGGCGCGCTCAAACCGGCAATTTCCGATCAACTGATGAAACGGATCGCCTGGCGGCTCGCACCGCTCATGATCGTGATGTATATCGCGAACCAGCTCGACCGCGCCAACATCGGCTATGCCGCGCTGACCATGAACGCCGAGCTCCATATGACGGCGGCGCAATACGGCTTCGCGGCAAGCCTGTTTTTCCTTGGCTATATTCTGTTCGAAGTCCCGAGCAACCTGTGCATGCATCGGTTTGGCGCCCGGGTCTGGATGGCACGCATCCTGTTGAGCTGGGGTCTGCTTTCCTCGCTGACCAGCTTCGTCCCCGACTCCCGCTGGCTCTATATCGCCCGTTTCTGTCTTGGCGCGTTCGAGGCAGGCCTGTTTCCGGGCATGGTGTACTACCTCACGCTATGGATGCCCGCGCGCAATCGCGTATGGATGATGTCTCTGTTCGTGACGGCGATTCCCCTGACCGGCGTGCTAGGCGCACCTGTATCGACGTGGCTGATGGCTCATGCCAACGTGTTCGGCGTGACCGGCTGGCGCGCGATGCTCTTGCTTGAGGGGTTGCCTGCGCTCGTTCTTGGCGTGGTCGTCTGGTTCTGGCTGGCGGACGACCCTTCCCGCGCGCGCTGGCTGTCTGCTGCGGAACAGGCCGAAATCGCTGTGGCACTGGCAACCGAACAGGCTCAGGCCGCAGCCGCCACGTCGCCGACCAGCGTCTGGCGTGCGCTGGGCAATCCGAAGGTCTGGGCACTTGGTACGGTCTATTTCGGCACCAACGCCGGCATCATCGGCCTGCTCTATTTTCTGCCGCAAGTCGTCAAGACGTTTGAACATACGTTTGGCGTGACGTACAGCCTCACGGATATCGGGCTGATCACTGCGGTTCCGTTCGGTGTTGCCGTCGTCGCGACGCTGATCTGGGGCCGTCTGGTAAGCCGCCACAACGTGGGCGCCTGGCATGTGGCGGGCCCGCTGCTGGTGTGCGCGGCCGCGCTTTCGGTCGCGCTGCTGCTGAAATCGCCCTACCAGTCGATCTTCGCACTCTCGATCGGCACGTCGGCGTGCTTTTGCAGCATCACGACCTTCTGGCAGTTGCCGAGCCGCATCCTCACGGATCGTGCCGCAGCGGCCGGCATTGCGCTGATCACGAGTATCGGGGTGTCGTCAGGATTTTTGCTGCCGTATTTTATTGGCTGGGTAAAAGATACGACCGGTACCTTCGTGCTCGCGTTTATCGGCATTGCAGCGACGATGGTGCTCGCTTCCATCATGGTCTTCCTGCTCGAGACGCGCTGGCGCACGGTTGGCCAGGCTCGGCTTGCCAGCGAATGAGCGCCGCCAGCGCATCGTCGTGCCAAGGACTATCATCGACGCATCCATTGCCCATTTCATCTCCCCAGCAAGGATTATCGATGCGCCGCGGTGTCCCCAGTCTTAGCGCCCTGCAAGCTTTCGAAGCGGCGGCGCGCCATGAAAGTTTCTCGAAAGCCGCGGCCGAACTGTCGCAGACGCATGGTGCGGTCTGCAAGAAGGTCAACGAGCTCGAGGCTCACCTGGGCATCACACTGTTCGAACGGGTGCGCCAGCGGCTGGTCTTGTCAGCGGCGGGCGCGGAGTACGCGCGGCGGATTCGTGTCCATCTCGACCAGATTCGCCGCGACACGCTCGAGCTGGTACGTCAGCAAAGCGAAGTCAAAATCCAGCTGGCCGTCGGAGTCACGTTCGCTTCTCAATGGCTGATTCCGCGTCTACATGACTTCTACGAACTCAATCCGGATCTGCAACTTCACATCATGGGCCGCGACCAGCCCACGTTCTTCGACAACTCCAGCTTCGACGCCGCGATCTATTTTGCGCAGAGCCTATGGCCCGCAATGCCGGGACAACCACTCGTCAACGACGACAGGATTCTGGCAGTCTGTGCGCCAGCGTTGATCGGTAAGCGCGATGGTTTGAGCAGCGAAGCAATTAGCGCGCTGCCCTGGATCCACACCCGTGATCTGCCTCGTGCGTGGCTTGCATGGTCCGAAACGGCGTGCTCGAAGGTCATCGAACCTAGCACGTCGAACCAGCACTACGACATGTTCATCATGGCCATCAACGCGGCGCTTTCCGGACTGGGCGTGGCCCTGCTTCCGCGCATTCTGATCGAACGGGAATTGCGCAGCGGCGCGCTTATCCAGGTGCACCCTCACTCGATTCCGAATCCCGAAACCGTCTACTACTCGTTTCCCGAGCAGAAACGCGACTGGGAGCCGCTTAAGCGCTTCGATCAATGGCTGGGCGTAGCCGTTCGCGACTATCGCAACGGCTGCCGCCGCGACCACACGGCAGCCGTCGAAATGACGCTTGCGCCGAGCTGAATACGCCCGGCTCGGCTTCAGGCGAGTTCACGCAGATCAGGGTTGTCACGCAGGAGTTGCTGATAAAGCCCCTGGAAGTTCAGCCACGCGACATAGTCGGATCCCAGTTGGGCGCGCGTCGCCCTCGCATCTTCATCCGATAGTGGCTCTATCGGACCAGCCGCCTCGGCCAGCAGCTGCACCTGGCAGCAACGCTCCATCGCGATGAAGCGGTAAGCCGCGGCGTCGACCGATGAACCCACCGTCAGTAAGCCATGATTAAGCAGCACGGCAGCGCGTTTTGTGCCCATGGTCTCGGCGATGCGGCGGCCTTCTTCGGTGGCGAGCACGACGACGTCGCCGCGAAACAGCACGTGATCGTCATAGAAGAGACAGGCCTCCTGGTTGAGCGGCGCCAGCAAGCGTGCGCGCGCTGAGAACGCACGGCCGAACGGCGTGTGCGTATGCGCCGCTGCGACGACATCCGGATTGGCGCCATGGATTCCGCAATGAATCGCCGCCGCAGCGGCGTTGACCGGCGCGGTCCCATGATAGATGTTGGCATCCTCGTCGATGCACACGAGATCGTCGGGATGGATTGAGGAAAAATGCTGTGCATACGGATTGACCCAGAAGCGGTCGTGAAACTCCGGATCGCGCACCGTGATATGCCCCGCTATGCCCTCGGCAAGCCCGAAGCGCGCGAAGATGCGAAACGCCGCAGCGAGTTTGAGTTTGCGATGCTGGCGCTCTTCCTCAAAGCTTGCGAATACCGGCGGCTCCGGCAAACGTCCGCCAATCGGTTTGGGAATCCGCAACTCGCGGACGTCCGCATGACCCATAACGTGCTCCTTCGTGCTGTTCGAGCATTGATTTTCTTCCGTCCAGAAGTCACGGTCCATCGACGATTTCTCACAAGATTGCGTCTTGCTGTCACAACCGGTAAGCGTCTGCACGCCGCCTATTTCGACCTCGTGCGTGATCGTTGACGGATCGTTGCTGGCACAGATTGGTGAAACTCACTCTTTCAGATTGTCTCAATGACAATTCAATATGGATAACTTAAATTCGCGTTTAGATTATTACCGGTACCACCCACAGCGCCTCTCGTGTGAATTGAACGGGCGCGACGGTCACTCAATATGACCGTTTCAAGGCAACCGGTTCGATCAATAAAAAAATGGAGGATGCCTTATCACGTGAATCACGGAAATCCGATGGTCCTGGTGGTCGGAACGAACGCTCACGCCATATTGATGCATCCGCGCAGTGGCATGCGAGGCGACGACCCTACAAGACAGCGACACATTCACATCGGAAATATTATGAAATTAAAGCCTCTCTCACTAGCCGCGCTGGTTGTGGTTTCATCCGCAGCGAACGCCCAAAGCAGTGTGACCTTGTACGGCACGATCGACACGGCGGTCGCCTATTTCAGTAACCAGAAGGGAGCGAACGGTTCCGGTGGAACGGTTCAGATGGTTTCGGGCACGCTTACCGGCGACAACTGGGGTTTGAAAGGCAACGAAGACCTCGGTGGTGGCCTGTCAGCCATATTCAATCTGCAAGCGGGCTTTAACGTGAACAATGGCGCTGCCGGTCAAGGCGGCCGTATGTTCGGTCGTACCGCAATGGTGGGTCTTGCTGACAAGAGCTACGGCACCGTCACCCTGGGCCGTCAATACGACCCGCTGGTCGACCTGATCCAACCGTTGACAGAGGACGATACGTACGGCTCGGCCTTTGCAACCCCGGGTGACATGGATAACTACGACGACAGTTCCCGCGTCAACAACTCGCTCAAATACACCAGCCCGACTTATGCCGGCCTGCAGGTGTCGGCGATGTACGCCTTCGGCGGGGAAGCCGGCGAAACTAGCGGCGGACAGACCTACGCAATTGCGGCGGCCTATAACCATGGCCCGCTCAATCTGGCTGCCGGTTATCTTCGCGCCAACAACGATGGCACGTCCTCGACATACGATGGCTTTACTTCGACCGGTCTCGACTCGACGGCCATCAACGGTGCATTCATTTCTGCGACCACGTTGCAAATCATCCGCGCCGCCGGCACCTATGCAATCGGTCCGGTTACGCTGGGCGCTGCCTATAGCAACGTTGACTACGGCAACTACGCGGCTGCCCCAGGCGCGAATAACGGCACCCGGTTCAACACGGCGCAGGCGTTCGTTAACTACCAGTTGAACGCTGCCGTCGAACTCGGCGTCGGCTACGACTACACGAAGGGCAGCGGCAACAACGTCGACGCCGGCTACAACCAGGTCAGTCTTGGCGCGGATTACGCGTTGTCCAAGCGCACTGACCTGTATGCTCTGGCGGCCTATCAAAAGGTCTCCGGCAACACCATTGACGCGGGAACCGGTCAGGTGGTGGCCGCAACGGCATCTATTGCCGACTTTGGCAATGACGCCACCACCAACAACCAGACAATGGTGATGCTTGGCATTCGCCACCACTTCTAAGTCGTCTGACTGAGCCGCACCGACGAGCACTTCCGCCTCCGGCCGCAACCCGAATGGACTCAGGGAGTTGCGGCCCACTACTCGTTCGTGCGGCTCAATTGCAGGACATCAGTCTTAACGGGCAAAGCGAATATCGAGCGTGCGCAGCCAGGTCTGCAAGCCGGCATCCTGGATCGGAATCACATAAGCGTTTTCGCTCGACTCATTGAAATGTGCATGCCAGTATCCCGGCGGCGTAACAAACGCCATGCCCGCTTCCCAATCGACACGTGTGGGATTCGCGATATCGCCGTTTTCGTCCAGTTCGGTACCCACCAGTGTATAGACGCCCGCAGCGGCCCCGGCGATGAAGTCGAGTGCGATCGACTGATGGCGGTGCGGCTTCTGCATTGAATTGGGCGGGACGATGCCGAACATGGCCCACAGCACATGCGTGACCGTTCGCGTTTGCGGGAAGTTGGCGTTACCCAGCAATACGCTGATGCGGTTGCGGCGGCCCGCATTGGCTTCCTCTGAGACCTTGCGCAATTCCTCCTGTGCCTGGGCGGCCGGATAGAGCGTCGGCGCAAAACGCGCCCGGACGCCAGTGGTGCCGAGATAGGTCAGCAGCGGCGCGTCGTTGACGTAATAGAGCGTGGCCGTCGCGTCGGCGGACAGCACAGCGTCAGCGCCGCCCGGCAGCGTGAAGAAATCGCCCTGCGCGAAGGCGAAACGGCTCTCGCCCTGCTTCACGCTGCCGTTCCCGCTGATGACATAGCAAACCTGCGAGGTCGCGTTCGGAGCAAGCGTCAAAGCATCGCCTGCGTTGATGCGCAGGAAATTGGCGCTCAAGCCAGGACCGGTCGCAGGACCGGGGCAACCCAGCTCAGCGGAGAGATCGAGCGGCACGACGCGTGTGGCGCCCTCTGCGTATAGCGAAGGCGAGAAGTTGCGGAATGGCACGCGCGAGATGAGCTTCGCGCCAATCGGATTGGCTGATGAGGTGTACTCGAAGTATTCGGCGTCCTGGCTCGTGGTGGCGGTTTCAACGAGGTCCGGGGCGGTGTTTCTGGTCAACATGATGTGCTCCTTAAAGTGAGGGAAGCTTCGCGCAGGTCCCATCGTGGCGGTGCGGCTTGCGTTCGAAAGCTGACCTGACTATAGGTGCGGGTCATTGGCAGAAGAAGTGCTGGGCATTGAAATCATCGTTGCGCAAAGGGGCATACCGTGCGTCCGTTTCTGCAATACAACTGCGCCCGTATCCGTCGCGCGGAGCATCAACCCGCGGTTGAATCGCAGGCGGTACTCGTCCCTTTTCGGGAACGCTCTTTTGCGCATTGGGAGCTTCATCCGGTGCCCAGGGTCCTTTAGTGTGCATGTTCAACTAAGGAAAATCTCTTCATGGAACCCATCGACCTGAATCGCCGCCTGATCATGCTGACGTCCATGCTCAGCGCATTCGCGCCGGAGCTGGCGCAAGCCAGTCCGATCGACGCCAATGAGACATTTGTGCTGTCGCGCGAACAGATCAAGTACGAGCCTTGGGCAGCCGGTCCGCCGCACAGCGGCGAGATGGCGCCACTCTATGGCGACGTCAACAAGCCTGGCCTGTATCTCGTGATGATGAAATGGAATCCCGGCTGGTTCAGCGCACCGCATACGTATGCGACCCATCGGATCCAGGTCGTAGTGTCAGGCACCTGGTGGGTGAACAGCGGTCCTGATTTCGCACCGCACGAGGCGGTACCTGTTCCGGCTGGTGGCTTTGTGAAGCGTGCCGCGCGCACGCCACACTATGACGGCGTACCGGGGCATGTGAAAGAGCCGGTCGTCGTCGCGGTATTCGGAATGGGTCCGGTTGACCTGCAACTTTCGGATCCTGGTAAGCCGGCTTGGCGCCAGGCCTGATTGGCGCTTCGCCGGTCTTGCCGGGATTCCTTATTTGCCGAGTGGTTGCTTGCTCAAACCCGCGTCGGACAACGCACACAGTGCGACCGCGGACCAGTCGCTTTCCGCACCGAGACCTTCCGACCGTAACCTAAGGAAACGGTCGTGAACAAGGCTTGCAAGCGGCAACGGTACCCCGAGCGACTCAGCGGCTTCCAGCATCAGCCGATTGTCTTTCTGACCAAGAGGCAACGCAAAGCCGGCCGGCTGGAAGCGCTGTGACGCAATCAGCGGACCGTAGATCTTGTACGGTGGCGCGTTGAAAGTTGCGCTGGTCAGCAATTCGACGAGATGCATCGGGTCAATGCCCGCCCTGCCCGCTACCGCACATGCCTCGCCCAGTGTTTCGATGATCGCGGACAGCATGAAATTGCCGATCAGCTTGACGAGGTTCGCTTGAGAAGGATCCGAGCCGACGATGCCGACCGACTGCCCAAGAGTTTCAAGCAGCGGAACGGCAATCTTGAGGTGCTCGTCGGCGCCCGCGGCCATGATAAAGAGCTTGCGTGCCGCCGCGGCGTCGGGGCGGCCAAAAACCGGCGCCGACACGAAACCCAGACCTGCTTCGCGATACTTCGTCGCGTGGTCCTGCGCCGTTGCGACGCTGATCGTGCTCATCGAGACGTGTACCGCGCCCGGTTTCAGCGTCGTGGCGATACCCGCTTCGCCGAACGTCACCGCTGTGTGCGCGGCATCATCGGACACCATCGTAAACACGACGTCAGCGGACCGCGCTGCCTCCGCGGGACTGGCGGCAATCCGTGCACCCGCTTCGCGCAACCGTTCAGCACGTGCGGGAGTCCGATTGAAGACATGTACTTCATGTCCCGACTCGATGAGGTTCGCTGCGATTACAGCCCCCATGGAGCCAAGGCCAACAAATCCGATCTTCATGGTAACAATCCAAAGTAATCAGTCAGAGGGACGCGAGGCCGCTTAGACCGCAAGCTCATAGACTCGACGGCTAACTTCGAGCGTCACGTCGCCGCGTTCGCCCAACGCGGTCATGCCGTGTTCCTCGAGTTTCGCGATCAACGTTGCAACGGATTCGCCACTGACCTTGTAATCACGCAGGCGCGTAGCGACCGTCATTCTCTCGAAGAACGCGCGAGTCGCAGCAATCCCCGCGTCGATGCGTTCGTCCTCGCTGCCCTCGGTGATGTTCCATACGCGTTCGGCGTACTGCAGCAACTTCGCGCGCTTCTGCTCCTTGCGCACAGTCAGCATTGCCGGAAGCACGATTGCCAGGGTTTGCGCATGATCGAGGCCATGCAGTGCAGTAATCTCGTGACCGAGCATATGCGTCGCCCAATCCTGCGGCACACCAGCACCAATCAAGCCGTTCAACGCCAGCGTCGCGGTCCACATCAGGTTGGCCCGCACGGCATAGTTTTTCGGCTCGGCCAGGGCTTGCGGTCCGACTTCTGTCAACGTGAGCAACAATCCTTCCGCAAAACGGTCCTGCACCTTTGCATCGACCGGATACGTCAGGTACTGCTCGACGGTATGCACGAACGCGTCGACCACTCCGTTGGCAATCTGCCGGGCCGGCAACGAATAGGTCGTCGTCGGATCGAGCACCGAAAAGAGCGGATAGGTCGCGTCGCTCGTGAAGAACAGCTTGTCGCCGTTCGCACGGTGGCTAATGACGCTGCCATTGTTCATTTCCGAACCGGTCGCCGGCAATGTCAACACGCTGCCGAACGGCACCGCATCGCGCACGGGGGTCTGCTTGGCCAGAATGTCCCACGGTTCGCCATTGAATTTCAGTGCGGCTGCGATGAACTTGGTGCCGTCAATGACCGAGCCGCCACCGACAGCCAGCAGAAAGTCGATGTTCCGCTCGCGCGCGACAGCAACCGCTTGCATCAAGGTTTCGTAGGTGGGATTGGGTTCGATACCTTCGAATACGAACGAGGCTCGCTCGCCGAGCGCCGCCTGTACTTGCGCGAGCACGCCGTTGCTCTTGATGCTGCCGCCGCCACAAGTGATCAGCACACGCGCTTCGCGCGGCACCTGGGTATCGAGCGCAGCGATCTGGCCTTCGCCGAAAATGATGCGGGTGGGGTTATGAAACGTAAAGTTTTGCATTGAATCTGTGTTCCTTACATTGATATGACCGGTGGTCTGGGAACGAATCAAGAAAGATCGCGAATCGAACGTCAATCAATTCGGACTATTGACGACCGGGTATTCACATGACGCAACGTCGGTGGGCGCACGACGGGACCAGTCGATCTTGCCATCCGGTGAGCAGCGGCGAAACGACCGCACTCGCAAATCACATTTGCGCTAATAGTCCAACTCAAGACTGGCCATAAACGTTCGAGGCGCGCCCAGATAAGCCGTGTCAGCACCGGTACTTCCGGCGAGGTTGCCGGTTGTACCGTCTTCGATTGACGAGTAGTAGTAGGCATTGGTCACGTTATTGACCTGGAAACGTAACGTGGCCTTATGCTTCTGGAAGTCCGGCAAGGTATAGCGCACGCCTAGATCCACTGTCGTGTAGGCCGGGGCGAAGGAGTTGTTCGTGTTGGTCGCCGCGCGCGTTCCTTCATGATGTACCGCTCCGGTCAGAGCAAAACCGTAGGCGAATTCCGGATGGTAGTCGAACGCGAGGTCGGCTTTCCAGTTCGGGACGCCCACCACGAGCAAGCCGTTGGTCGCGGCATTTCCGGTTCCCCACAGTCTTGCATCGATATAGGTCACACCGCCAAGGACGGTAAGGTCCCGCGTAAGATTGCCCTGCACAAACAGTTCAACTCCGGCATCTCTTTGAGTGCCGACAACCGAAAAGACATTGGTTGCCGTGTTAGCTTCGGCAAGCGGCCGCGTCATGCGGAAGGCGTCGGCAGTAACGAGCAGATCGCTGGTGACGGCATACTTGGCTCCGACGTCATACTCCGTGTCGTGATACGGTCCCATAAACTGGTTCGCATTCGCCGCGGTAGAGGGTGCCTGGTCGCCCTGCTCTTCGCTCTCAGCGAAAGTTGCATATGCGGTCAATCTGGAGGACGGGGTGTAGATAAGACTGACGGTTGGGCTCAATGCGCCATTTCGCACTTCCGAACTGGTGGTCTGGCCATTCGTATTGAAGCTCTTGCCGTTAAAGAACGAAGTACTCAGTACGCCCTGAAGCGCCAGTTGCGGGGTGAAATGAATCGTGTCGCCGGTCACGATGTTTTCCTGAGTCAGGCTCGCGGACTCATATTCCCCGCCCGTGTTCGGGACGGACGGCAAGGAGAACACAACGGGATTGGCCAGGTTCGCGCTACCCAGGGTCTGGACGATACTGTTCCGATAGGAATACTGTCCATTGACGAAACCATTCGCGCCGATCGAGACATCGTTCTTCATGCCGAAAAGATCGAAATGGCCGTTAAGCGCGGCCATCCAGCTGCTGATTGTAAAGTTCGGCACTGCGGTGAAGTTCTTGACCACCTTGTAATTGCCCGCGTTATCGGTCAACTCATTGGTGATGCCATAGAGGCCACGATCAGCGTTCTGATAAAGGCCACCCACTTCGACGTTCCATTGATCGTTGAAATCGTGCTTGATCTTTACCAGACCAGTGTTAGTGGTAAGTTCCGGGCCCGCACCCGGTTGTCCGTATCCGAGCGTGGCTGGATTGACTGCCGCGGGCAGTACGGTGTTTTTCGTTCCTGGCGTGGCATATTGGATGCCGCCGGGCAGCCCGGCCGCATCCGACGAATAGTGGCTGAAATCCGTTTCGACGACCGTTTGACTGTCGATATGGAAGTCGACGTCCGCGCTGAGGAGCGTGCGATTGATGTTGCTGTCAGGCGCGTAGCTTGCGCCCTCCCCGTGGACGACGTTGAAACGATACCCGACCTGACCATCCGGTCCTACAGTTCCACCGACGTCCGCCGCCTCTGTGAAAACGCCCGTCGAGTCGTAGCCCTCGGTATAGCGAAACAGTGGCTCATCGGTGGGACGCTTCAACAGGTAATTGAATACGCCGGCGGGCGTTTCGGGGCCATACAAGGAACCGGCCAGTCCGTTGAGCACCTCTACCCCGGCGAGATTCTCGGCCGCGACCGCTGTCGTACCGATAATGTTCAAGCCATCGAGCCTCGTGTTCTGCGCGATGCTCCCCATAAAGCCGAGCGACTGCGGACGTGACACCTCGTAGCCCTGCTGATCCCTGATTTCAACCGACGGTAAATAGCGCAGTGAATCGTTGACGCTCTGTACCTGCTGATTGACGAGAAGATCTTCCGGAACGACCGTCACGGAATAAGGTGTATTCAGAATCGACTGGTCGCCAAGCGGACCGAGATTCGCTTTGTCCGTATGAAATTGGGGTTTTTTGGCAGAACCGCTGGAATCAACTGGGGTAGCTGATGCAGCCGCCGTCACGTTGATTCCGGGTATCTGAACCGGGCCGTCGACCTCTTGCGCATAGCCGCTTTCGACGCGCAAAGACATCAGCGCCGCCGCTAATATTAACCGCCTCATCTCTTGTAAAGCCTATTCAATAGATACGCGTACAGGTCGCGCAAAGTTGTCGAAATATATGCACGTATACATCGAGGTTTAAAAAAAAGCGGCGCTGCGACGTCCGCTTTTTCCACCAGGGAAGGGGCTGGAGGATATGTCTGTGTAGATGGTCGAAGGGAGCACAATTCCGGCATCGAACCAGCTACACAGTGCAAATTGATAAAGCTCGGAGAATCATGTCCGACCGCGGCATCGCAGTCGGACACAGCACGCGCCGGATGACCTCACCCGCGTACCCTGGTCACGCTCTGGGCTGATACAGGTCAGTTCATGCCGCCAATGCACGCTGCGGCGGCGCCATGAATTCCGGACCAATGGGATCTTTGACAAAGTGCGCGACGATTGCATCGATTTGCTTAAAGGCCTTCTCATCGAGCTTCCAACCGAAAGCCTCTTCGAATCCATCCAATTGAGCCGGGCGGCGTGCGCCCCAAAGCGCAATCGTCGGACCACGGTCAAGCACCCAGCGTACGGCGAGCGCGAGCACCGACTTGTTGTAGTTATCGCGTGCGAACACATTCAACGCCTTCACGGCCGCAACATACTGCTCGCGACGCGGTTCGAGGAATTTTGGATCGCGCAGACGCAGGTCGTCGCCATCGAACCGGGTCTCGACGCCGATACGCCCGGCCAGCAGTCCGCGGCATAGTGCACCGTAGGCAAGCGCCACCAGTCCGTGTTGTTTCACATACGGCAAGACCTCGCCGTCGATCTCGCGCTCGAACAGGTTATAGGGCGGTTGGGTAGTCGATAGCGGCGCTACACGCCGGAATGCATCCATTTGCGCAGTCGAGAAGTTGCTGACACCAAGGGCACGAACTTTGCCTTCCTTGCGCAGATCGTTCAGCACTTCCGCGGTCTCCTCGATCGGCACCAGCGGGTCTGGCCAATGCACCTGATACAGATCGATGTAATCTGTCCGCAAGCGCCGCAAGGTATCCTCTACCTCATGACGAATGCGTTGCGGCGTAGAATTGCGGAACACCTTGCCGTCATGCCACTCCAGTGCGACCTTGGTGGCGATGACCGCTTTGTGACGATATCCATCAGCCAGCGCCTTGCCGACGATCTCTTCCGATGCACCGAAGCCGTACACGGGTGCCGTATCGATGAGGTTGACGCCGCTGTCGAGCGCCCGGCGAATCACCGCGATTGAATCCTTCTCATCGGTGCCGCCCCACATCCATCCGCCAATTGCCCAGGTGCCGAGGCCGATGCGTGATACCGGTGTCGATAAACCTTCAATTGCGATTGTTTCAATAGTCATGCGATGCTCTTTTGTTAAAGCGCTGCATCCGTGCCGGATGCGGTCTGAAAAACGAAGTCGTGCCCATTGGTTGGGCATGCAGAGCGATTATTTCAGCCACATCCGGCGATCACAAGAAGGCACCTGACGGTTTCATACTTTCCCCATGGAAACTAATTGCTACGACGGCCTTCACGCCGACGACACCCCACAAAAGAAAACCGATGATCTCGCCCGCAACATCATTGAACAGATCGCCGACAAGTGGACAATCCTCGTGATCGACGCACTTGGCACGCACGGCGAGATGCGTTTCTCACGGTTGCGCGACGAGGTGGGTGGGGTGAGCCAGAAGATGCTGACGAAGACGTTGCGCCAACTCGAACGGGATGGCCTCGTATCGCGCTACGTGCACCCGGTGATACCGCCGCGCGTCGATTATCAGCTGACGCCTTTGGGACGCAGCCTGCTGGACAAGGTCTGCGGAATCTGGGACTGGGTCGAAACCCATATGAACGAAATGGAACTCGCGAGAACGCAATTCGACCGTGGGGAGAAACGGACAGAGCGCCCGCGCCCGCTCAACGTTTCTGCTTCCTAGAACCACGTGCCGGTAAGTGACGACAAGCGGTGGCTAGCCTGGCCCATTTCTAGAAATGTCTTTTGCGTAATGCGGACTTCAGGCTTTGCACGGGCACTGCTAACGTAGCTCTTCGCCTCCCCTCAAGGGCGAGTTTTACTCTTATTCCTCCCCACTCTCCTCGGGTGGGGACTTTTTCCCCTGCCTGGACTATTGCAACCCGCTGGTGGTCCGGGAAGCATTGAGCCCTGCGTCGTCGCGGCGATGATTCGTTTGTGCATCATCCGAAATGGGCGACCGGAGCTCGCTTTTACTGAATCTGGAAAGCCGCGCCTTGGCCTCCATCACATGCCGGATCGTAACCGACATGAGTTGCAGGTCATGTATGGCCAGAATCTCTTCAAGCACGCCTGCAAGCTCGGCGCTCACTTCCCATACACCGTCGCACTGCCCCCTGACGCCCGCCTGATCCAATGCGACCTCGGCGCGCCGGTACAAATCCACGGGCGCGTCGCCGAAACCAGATTGCTGCAAACAGTACGTGAGATAGACGACTCTGATCAGCTCACTCAGTTGATGAGCATTCCCCAGACCTCTACGACAGACCGCAAGAGCCAGGTGATTCGCGAGCGAGACGTCGGACACCGCTTGTCTTGTCATTGGCAGCAGCATTGCCTTGCTCAGATGACGCCGACCAGAAGAAGCGCGGCCAGCAGACCGGCGAGTACTATGGGACATTGAACGTGTATCAAAAGAGAGAGTTGCAAAACGGCCCGGATGCGATGTGTAGAGTCAACTCTCGCGATCGGGCCGCGATAATTCTATAGCGACATAGTTGGGGACTTTATTCATAAAACGAACAAGACACCATTGCCATTCAACATGGAATATTTTCGCGGATGACAGTCACCTGGCGATTGCGGCTACGCTCGAGCAACGCGGAGACGAGCCAGAACACGAGGCCGCCGATTGCCAGCAGGCTTCCCACCCATCCCGGCGCGGTCCATCCGTAGCCTGCTGAGATAGCCAGGCCGCCGAGAAACGGTCCGAGCGCGTTGGCGGTATTGAAGGCCGAGTGATTGAGGGCGGCGGCAAGTCCTTGGGCGTCCTCAGCCACATCCATCAAGCGTGTCTGCAGAAGCGTCGCCAGCGCGCCCCCAACGCCAATCAGGAAAACGTCGACGGAGATGGTCCAGACGTTGCCAGCCATCAACGGGAAAAGTGCTAGCGCAATCGCGTTCCACACTAACACCACGCCCGTAGTCCGTATCAAGGCCCGATCAGCGAAGATCGGCACAACGATGTTGCCAACCGTCAAGCCCACGCCGAAGACGCTTAGAACAAACGGGACCGACTGCACAGAAACCCCGGTGACCTCACCCAGAATGTTCGCCAGATAGGTGTAAACGGCGAACATGCCGCCGAATCCAATCGCGCCAATGCCGAGTGTCAGCCATACCTGTGTGCGTCTCAGCGCTCCAAGTTCGCGCAGCGGGCTCGAGTCGGGATGAGCGGGATCCGCCGGTGCCATTAGCCACACGAGCGTCATCGTCAGTACTCCGAGTAGTGCAACGAGGCCGAAACTCCAGCGCCATCCGATAGCCTGTCCTAACCAGTTGGCAAGCGGAACGCCAATGATGGTCGCAAACGTCAAGCCAAGGAAAACGCGCCCTACCGCTACCGTACGCCGATTCTCCGGGACGAGACTGGTCGCCACCAGGGCTGCCACACCAAAGTACGCGCCGTGCGGAAGCCCGCTGAGAAAACGGAAGAACAGCATCCAATGGTAATTGGGCGCCAGTGCGCTCAGCCCATTCGCAAGGGCGAACATGCCCATTAAAAGGGTCAACAAGGTACGACGTGGAAGCCGCGCCCCCAAGACCGCAAAGACCGGCGCACCCACGACCACCCCCAGTGCGTATGCGCTGATGACATGCCCTGCAGTAGGTGCGTCGATTCCGAGGTCGTGCGCAAACATCGGCAGCAGGCTCATCGTCGCGAACTCAGTCGTTCCGATGGCAAATGCGCCAACGGCAAGAGCGAACAAGACCCAAGTTGTCTTTCGCATTGTGTTACCTGTATCACTCATTGCATGCTCTCAGGCCGACCGTGCGACCTCGTCAATAGTTTCAAATGGAGGCGAGGCGGCGATTGTCGCAGAAGTCGCCGCATCACGTATTCGGCGGCTTCCGCTCTTTATTGCACGTGCCTGCAAATCAGTGTTTCAGTTGAGCACGCACGTCCTTTACCTGTCCAGCAGTCACACGTGAAGCGTGATTGCCCCAGTTGGACCTGACGAAGGTCGCCAGTTCGGCGACCTCTGCGTCGTCGTAGCGCCACGCGAACGGCGGCATGGCAAGCGGTGACGGTGCGCCCGCGGTCGACGGCAGACGTGAGCCATTCAGGATGACTGCGATCAGCGAGTCAGGGTGTGCCGCCAGCACCATCGGATTGTTGGCAAGCGAAGGGAACACCCGCGATGCGCCCTGCCCGTTTTGCCGGTGACACGCTGCGCAGCTATCGATGTAGATGCTCGCGCCCGTTCCCGTCGCTGTGCCGGCCATGATCGACCGGAGCGTGGCATCGTTCGCCCGGAACTCAGCTGCATCGTGCTGGCGCGGCGGCAGGCTCTTCAGATATGACGCGATCGCGTGGAGGTCCGCCTCGCTCAGATACTGCGTGCTGTGCTCGACCACTTCGCCCATCGGTCCAGTCACGGCAGAGTGCGGATCCCTGCCGGTCTGCAGCAACGCGACGATATCCTGCTCGGACCACTCACCCAGGCCGGATCCTGCGTCGCCGCGCAAGTTGATCGGCGATGCGTTGTCCAGTGCCGCGCCGGACAGATACAGCGATGTCTTGCCGCTCAGGTCGAGTTCCTGCATGGCCGCTCCACGCGGCGTGTGACACGTGCCGCAATGCGCCAGACCTTGCACGAGGTAGGCACCGCGATTCCACTCGGCGCTCTGGGAATCGACGGGCTGGAAGCGCGAGTCGTCATGAAACGCACGATCCCAGAAGGCCAACGGCCAGCGAATGCTCAACGGCCACACGATGTCCGCGCGGCGGTTAGCCTCGCTCGATGCCGGCACCCTGGTGGTGAAGTACGCGTAGAGATCCTTAAGGTCTGCGTCGCTGACCTTCGCATACGACGTATACGGCATCGCTGGGTAGAGACGCCGTCCGTCCTTCGCTACGCCTTCGCGCATGGCAAGGACGAAGTCGTCGAACGAGTACCCGCCAATGCCATGTTCGCGATCCGACGTGATGTTGCTCGAGTAGATTGTGCCGACCGGCGTCTTGAACGGGTAGCCGCCCGCGAACGGCTCGCCGCCCTTTACGGTGTGGCATGCCATGCAGTCACCCGCGCGCGCTAGGTATTCGCCATGAACCGGGTCGCCCGGACGCGCTGCGACATCCGCAGCTATGCTGACAGCGGGCTTGCTCCACGTAGAGGCCCAGCAGATGCCGACGAGCACCGCGATAGCGGCAATGGGGACGATGATTATCTTTCGCATCATGTCCCCTTATACGTGGACCATCGGCCCGGGGTTCTTCAGGTACTGCGAGCGGATGTTGCTTGCCGCCCAGTACCCGAGACCACCGACGAGGCCAGTCGGGTTGTAACCGATTCCGTGCGCGAAGGTGTTTGCGCCCAGCACAAATACGTTGGACACGTCCCAGCTTTGCAGGTACTTGTTGACCGCACTGGTCTTCGGGTCGGCGCCCATCGGCGTGCCGCCGCACACGTGCGTGCTCTGGTACGGACGCGTGTCCCAATGCATGCCAGGCTTGAATATGCGACCCGAGATGCTTTTGGGATTCATCGCGTGGCCAATTTCCATCACCTTGCTGCCGAGGAACGCTGCCGAGCGCAGGTCGTTGTCATTCCAGTCGAACGTGAGGCGCAGCAGCGGTGTGCCGTAAGCGTCCTTGTATGTCGGATCGAGGTCCGCGTAATACGCACGATTCGCGAGGCTCGAGCTCTGCGACTCGATGCGACCGGTGTGCAGGAAATTGTCCACGACAGCCTGCTTCCACTCGGTTCCCCACTTCGGCGTATCCTCGGGAAGCGGAACACCTCGTACCGGGCCGTTGCCGGTCTGGCGTCCCCAGATCACTCCTCCACCGATGAAGCCAAGCGGACCGTGATCGAAGTTATCAGCATTGAACTCTTCGATGGCCTGGCCGCCGCCACCCGTGCCGATGAACTGGTTGATGTAGACGTCCTTGTCCCAGAACATGTTGACGCTGTTGATGTACTGGTAACAGAGGTTGCGGCCAATCACGCCTTCGTTGGTGTCGACATTGAACGGTGTACCGATCCTGGAGGACAGCATGAGCCGGATGTTGTGCAGGTGAAACGCGGCGAGGATCACCATGTCCGCCGGTTGTTCCACTTCGTTGCCCTCAGCATCGATGTAGGTCACGCCGATTGCGCGTTTGCCGGTGCTGTCGAGGTTCACGCGTGTCACGTGCGAATTCACGCGCAGCTCGAAGTTGGGCTTGCGTAACAGCGCAGGGATGATGGTGGTCTGCGGCGATGCCTTCGAATAGTTCAGGCATCCGTAATCACTGCAGAAGCCGCAGAAATTGCACGGTCCCAGTTGGCATCCGTATTCATTCTGGTAGGCGGCCGATGCGTTCCCTGCTGGCAGCGGGAAGGGTTTGTAGCCCAGGCTCTTTGCGGCGGCGGCGAACAGTCGGCCGGTTGGGTGATCGGCAAGCGGCGGCACTGGGTATTCGCGGGAGCGATAGCCCTCGAAAGGGTTGCCCCCTTCAACCGGGGTGCCCTTGATGTTGCCCGCCTTCCCCGACGTGCCGCACACATATTCGAAGCGGTCGAAGTGCGGCTCGAGCTCATCGTAAGTGACGCCCCAGTCCTGCAGGTTCATGTCTGCCGGGATGAATTTCTCGCCATACCGGTCCTTCACCCTGCTGTACAGGCGCAACTCGTCGGGGCTCACCCGCGACTGCACACCGGACCAGTGTGTACCCGCGCCGCCGACCCCTTCGCCCGGTTTGAACGAGCCGAACTGACGATACGGCAGGGCGACATCGCCCTTCGTGTGGCGGATCGTGACTGTGGTCTTCGCGAGGTTCTGGAGCAGCGCTTGCCTCGCGGAATATTTGACTTCGTCGGTGATCTGCGGGTACGCGAAGTCCGGAATCGTGTCGCGGTTGTCACCCCGTTCAAGGGCTACGACGTCGAGCCCGGCGTTCGCCAGTTCGATCGCCATGATTGCGCCTGTCCAGCCGAAACCGACAATCACCGCGTCTGTGTGCTTTTTTCTGATCGATGCCATTGGCTTAGCCTCGTTTCCCATACATGCTGACCGGCCCGTAGGGGTAAGGCTTCGATTCGACGACCCACTCCAGATAGTCGGCGCGCACGCCGGGGTAGCCGATCATCTTCCACGCAGCCATGTCCTTGTTGCCCCCGTGCATGGGGTCGCAAAAGTACCCCTCCATCACGTTCTTCAGGAGGAAGTCGCTAAAGAACATCTTCAGATTGAACTCGTCCTTGACCGCGCCCGCTTCCATCTGCTTCAAGAATTGCGTTTGTTGTTCAGGAGGCAGTTCGGCGAAGGTTTTGCCGTCGAAGTTCGCGCGGCAATAAGCGTTGATTGCGCGGATGCCGAGCCGGTATTGCTGCCTGGGTGTGAGCTTGGACTGATAGCCGAACTCGGGAGCGGCCTTCACGAACGGCCCCTCCATGTACCAGCGCGATGCGTCGCCGTAGGGCGTCTGCATCTGACGGTCGATGTACTGCGGCGCCCCCAGCTCCACCGCGCCGGGTCCCACATGATCCTTGGGGATCAACCGGTCGCAGGCGGCATTTACAAAGGCCCATTCTTCGGGAGTGAAATAACCAGGCTGGTAGTTGTCCTCGGCCGGCTGGTTAGGTGGCGGCGCGCTCAAGGCGCGGTCTTCGTCGGTGGGGAGAAGCGCCGTCGCGGACGACGAAATCGCCGCAATCGGGGCAATGGCGATCGTTCTCTTGAGAAATGAACGCCGGCTGTTTTGCTCAGGAGTCTTCATTGTTAGATCAAGTCAATGCGGTGATTCGTTCCAGGCGAGCTTGAAAACGTCCACGAAGCCATGCAGCTGGCTCGACTGCTCGTTAAGTGCCTGCGCTGCCGCGCTCGCCTGCTCGACGAGCGCAGCGTTTTGCTGGGTGATCGCATCCATCTGGCTGACCGCGATATCGACCTGCTGGATACCCGCGCTCTGTTCAGTCGCTGCCGCCGAAATCTCGTTCATGATGTCGCTCACCTGTCGCACGGCACGCAGCACTTCGGCCATCGTGTTTCCGGCATCGACGACGAGCTCGGTACCGAGCGTGACGGTCTCGCCCGATTCGGCGATCACGTCCTTGATCTCCTTCGCTGCAGCCGCTGAACGTTGCGCGAGGCTCCGCACTTCGGAAGCGACTACCGCAAACCCCCGCCCCTGCTCGCCTGCCCGCGCAGCCTCAACGGCCGCGTTCAGCGCAAGGATATTGGTCTGGAACGCGATGCCTTCGATGATCCCAATGATGTCGGCGATCTTGCGGGAACTCGCCCCAATGTCACTCATCGCGCTCACCGCGCGATCAACGGCTTCATTGCCTTTGGAGGACACGCGCGACGCATTGTCAGCCACCGACATCGCCGTTTGCGCGCTTTCCGAGTTCTGCTTCACCGTCGCTGCCAACTCGCTCATGCTGGATGCAGTTTCTTCCAGCGACGCGGCCTGCTCTTCCGTGCGGGACGACAGGTCCAACGTGCCCGACGCAATTTCACGCGTGGCGGTGGCAATCGCTTCGCTGCTGTCGCGCACGGCACGCACCGTTTTCGTGAGGCTTGCCTGCATGCTCTCGATACCGCGCAACAGGGTACCCATTTCGTCGTTCGTGGCAACGTCGATACGGCGGCTCAGATCACCCGTGGCGATGGCCTGGAAGTGCCCAAGCGCTTCGTTGAGCGGGCGCATGATCGCGCGGCGCAGTGCAAACCAGCTGAGGCATGCTGCGATAGCGCCGACGAGGATCATTGCAACCGACAGCGCGAAGAACGTGTGGAAGCTGGCTTCAGCTGCGTCGTAGTTATTTTTGGCGTTCGTGTAAAGCGCCTGTTTGACTTTGTCGTTAGCCGCGCTCATGTCGTTGTAGAGCGCACTGAGCTGCGTCATCGCAATCTTGTCGACCTGCTCCCGATTGTTGGCCTTAACGGCGTCGATGAACGCCACCACCGCGTCGCGCATCACCTGCCGGTGTTGCGTCGCGCCGCCGATCAGGTCCGCTTCGTTCGCCTCGTGGGCCTGTTGGACGAATTTCTGCCACCACTCGTCGGACTGGTTGAAGAAGCCGCTTGCACGCTCCACCTGCGCGGCGGCGTCGGGATCATCCGGATGCAGCGCGACGCGGTCGAGCGCCAGCCGCGTGCGGGCAATATAGATTTCCGCGTTACCGATATTGGTCGCGGCAGTGAGCTTGTTCTGGAACGTGTCGCGGTTCGCGCGGTCGGCACGATACGCGCCTACCAACCCCAGCACGCCGATGATCAGCATTAGTGTCGCCAGAAAACCCATCGTCAGCGCGATGCGCGCCTGCAGCGAAACCACTGCTTTGCTCGAATTCATTGGAACTCCCCGAAGTCCTGGTTAGAAATTGCTTTAGTTAGAAGTTGTTCTATCAACGAGAGGAGGTTGCCGCTGCCGCCCTGCCTTCAGAACCAGACATGGTGAAGCTTGCCCTTTCGTCTTTGTTGTTTTTTGAATGCAAAATACTCAGCATATCATCTTTTCGTATGCCGTTGCATTGCACTCGACCTACTGCTCTATTGCTTGTTCATTACGGCTCGCTGTCACATCAAGTTCTTCTTCCCTTTCCTCAAATCGGGTGATAGAGTTTTTTGCATTCAAAATTCAACTGGAGAAGACGCATGCTTAAGCTAGACTTTCACCCCGCAGGTCGCCACTTTCTGCAGATCCCAGGCCCCAGCCCGGTACCCGATCGCATCCTGCGAGCCATCAGCTATCCCACCATCGATCATCGCGGCCCTGAATTCGGCGAGCTGGGGTTGAAAGTCCTCGCGGGCATCAAGAAGATCTTCAAGACGCAACATCCGGTCGTGATCTATCCGGCGTCAGGAACGGGGGCATGGGAGGCCGCACTGTCGAACACGCTCAGCCCCGGTGACACGGTGCTGATGTACGAAACGGGCCACTTCGCGACGCTGTGGAAGAAGATGGCCGAAGGCCTTGGGCTAAAGCCGGAGTTCCTCGGCCTGCCGGGTATCGAAGGGTGGCGGCGTGGTGTGGATGCGCAACGGATCGAAGAGCGTCTGCGCGCCGACACGCAGCGTTCGATCAAGGCGGTATGCGTGGTGCACAACGAAACGTCGACGGGCGTCACGTCGAACATCGCAGCGGTTCGGCAAGCGATCGACGCGGCCGGTCACCCCGCGTTGCTGCTGGTCGATACGATCTCCGGCCTCGCGTCCGCCGACTATCGGCATGACGAATGGGGCGTCGATGTCACCGTCTCCGGTTCGCAAAAGGGCTTGATGCTGCCGCCCGGGATCAGTTTCAACGCGTTGTCGCCGAAGGCGATCGAAGCCAGCAAAACAGCCACGCTGCCGCGCAGCTTCTGGGGCTGGACCGAGATCGTCGAGATGAACAAGAGCGGATATTGGCCGTACACGCCGAACACGAATCTGTTGTACGGCTTGTCGGAAGCGCTCGATATGATCCTCGAGGAGGGACTCGACAACGTATTCGCACGTCACGAGCGACTCGCCGAAGCCTGCCGCAGTGCAGTTCGCGCGTGGGGCCTCGAAGTCCAGTGCATCGATCCCGCCGTGTACTCGCCGGTACTGACGGGTGTGATGACGCCGGAAGGCATCGACGCGGACGCAGTGCGCAAGACGATCTACGAGCACTTCGACATGTCGCTCGGCACGGGCCTCGGCAAATTGAAGGGGCGCATGTTCCGCATCGGCCATCTTGGCGACTGCAACGATC
Source organism: Paraburkholderia sp. EB58 (assembly GCF_050436665.1). NCBI lineage: Bacteria > Pseudomonadati > Pseudomonadota > Betaproteobacteria > Burkholderiales > Burkholderiaceae > Paraburkholderia > Paraburkholderia sp. EB58. The sequence continues at coordinate 116,383 of NZ_JBNDMQ010000027.1, forward strand.
TCACGCTGATGGCGACGCTCGCGGGTGTCGAAATGGGGCTGAAGCTTGCCGGCGTGCCGCTCGCTGCGAGCGGACTGCCGGCGGCGATGGCCTCGCTGACTTCGCAGCCCAGGGCGAACACGCTCAAAGCGGCCGCCTGATTCACCTCTTGACGTGTCACGGGAGGTGGAACCTCCCGCCGGCCGTTTCTAATGGCATCCGCAATCGCAAAGGCATGGTGCGCTTCTGTCACGCACCATGCCCCAGGCATCGCGCATCACTGAATCGCCAGATTCAGCCAGAGCTACGCACAGGTCATAGTTGCCGGAGCGTCATGCTCGTGAGCGAACGCTCATCAAGCTATACCCGGTGCGCCATTTACTTCGGCGTACCAAAAGAAAGCAACGGAGACAGATAATGAAGCGGTTTCGTGCGCCCCGCGCGACCAGCGTTGTTCTCGTGATGCTATGCGTCATGTATTTCATCACCTACCTTGACCGCGTCAACGTCAGTACGGCGGCGGTCGGTTTCGGCAAGGAATTTCATCTTTCTCACACCGAGGTTGGGCTGGTTTTCTCGGCGTTCGCGTATCCCTATCTCGTGTTTCAGATCATCGGTGGCTGGATTAGCGACCGGTTCGGTGCGAAACGCACGCTGATCTTCTGTGGTGGGCTCTGGGCAGTGGCTACCATGCTGACCGGTTTCGCAGCCGGACTGACGTCGTTGCTCTTCGCGCGTCTGCTGCTCGGGCTCGGCGAGGGGGCGACATTTCCCGCCACGACCACCGCTATGGCCCGCTGGGTAGCGAAGGACAAACGCGGCTTTGCACAGGGTCTCACGCACGCCGCATCACGCATTGGCAATGCGATCGCGCCGGCCATTATCGTAGTCGTCATGGTGCACTGGGGATGGCGCGAGGCGTTCTACATCAGCGGCATCATGAGCCTCGTCTGGGTCGCAATCTGGGCACTCGTTTTTACCGAACGTCCGATGGATCACCCGCGCATCACCCGCGCCGAACTCGAAGTTCTGCCCACACCGAAGCCGAGGGCCAAGCAGGTACCCTGGGGGCGGCTCTTCAGGCACATGATGCCTGTCACGATCGTCTACTTTTGCTACGGCTGGACGCTGTGGCTCTTCCTCAGCTGGATTCCCCAGTACTTTCTCCACAGCTACCACCTCGCTCTCGCGAAGTCTGCACTGTTTGCCTCGACCGTCTTCTTCGCGGGCGTAGTGGGCGACACGCTTGGCGGAATAGTGACCGACAAGGTCTTCAAGCGTACCCACAGCCTGAAGCGCGCACGTAGCTGGATGGTGTCGACCTGCATGGTGCTGACACTCGCCTCGCTCGTGCCGATGATCTTCACGCGCGGCCTGTACCTGTCAATGATGTGTCTTGCCGTTGGCTTTTTCTTCTCGGAGATGACGATTGGGCCGATGTGGGCCATTCCACTGGACATTGCGCCCGAACATTCCGGCATTGCGAGCGGCATGATGAACATGGGTTCGGCCCTCGCCGCGATTATCTCGCCCGTGCTGTCGGGCTTGCTGATCGATCGCTTCGGCAACTGGGAGTTGCCGTTCATGGTCAGCATGGTACTGATGGCGTTCGGCGCAGTACTCGCATTGCGTATGCAGCCGGAAAGCAGGTTCCTGTCTGGCCCGACTCACGGAGCTCAACCGGTCCCACCAGGAAGGGCTGACGCCGGCAGCTTTTAGCCAAACGTTGGACGGGCGCCGCGCCAAGTCGCGGCGCCCGTTTTTTTATTGGGTTGCGATTGGCTGTGGCGCGCACGTGGCACACTATCAACGTCACTTGTGACGTGGCCCATCATGGAACGTATTTTCCTCAACCGTGCAGCAGCCGGCCGCGCGCTTGCGCGACATCTGCAAAGCTATGCGCAACGTGAGGACGTGATCGTGCTGGCGCTGCCACGAGGCGGCGTGCCGGTCGGTTTTGAAGTCGCCGCGGCGCTACACGCTCCGCTCGATGTCCTGCTGGTGCGCAAGCTAGGCGTACCGTGGCAAACGGAACTGGCGATGGGCGCCATTGCGTCCGGCGGCGCGCTGTACGTCGATCGACGGCTCATGCACGAAGCCGGCGTGACCGAGGCGCAATTCGAACACGTGCTCACCGACGCGCAGGACGAACTCGCGCGGCGCGAAACGCTCTACCGGGAGCAGCGGCCGGCGCTATCGGTTGAAGGACAGATTGCGATTGTGGTCGACGACGGCATGGCAACCGGCGCCACCCTGCTAGCGGCGCTGCGCGCGTTGCGCAGCCGCTCACCGGCGCGGATCATCGTCGCACTCCCGGTGGCGCCGGCGGATGGCGAACTGCGCCTGGGCGACGCCGCCGATGAATTCGTCTGCGCGCTGACGCCACGGGTATTTTTCAGCGTCGGCCAGTTCTACCAGGATTTCGGCGAAACCACCGATGACGACGTGCGCGGCCTGCTCGCCAGTTCCGCCAGCTCCGCCGGTTCCGCCGGCTCCGCCGGTTCTTTCAGGCCGCCGCAGCCGTGAGATGAAGCGGCAGGTAGCTCTGCAAATACTCCTCGAACTCCGCCTTCACTTCCGGATGGCGCAGCGCGAACTCGACGGTTGCCTTCAGATAGCCGAGCTTGCTGCCGCAATCGAAACGCGTGCCGAAGTAGCGGTACGCCAGCACCTGCTCTTCCGAGAGCAAGGACTGCACCGCGTCAGTCAACTGTAATTCGCCGCCAGCACCCGGCTTCAGCGAGCGGATATGCTTGAAGATGGTCGGCATCAGCACATAGCGGCCTACCACGCCGAGATTCGACGGTGCCTTGTCCGGTGTCGGCTTTTCGATGATGCCGGAAAGCTTGATCACATCCTCTTCCCACTCGCGGCCGTCCACCACGCCATACGAGCGGCTGTCCTCGCGCGCAATGGTTTCCACGCCGATCACCGAGCTGTGATAGTGGTTGAACACGTCCACCAGTTGCTTCATCACTGGCTGCGTGCTGTGCAGCAGGTCGTCGGCGAGAATCACGGCGAACGGGCTGTCGCCCACCAGTTTCTCCGCGCATAGCACGGCGTGGCCCAAGCCGAGTGCCGTCGCCTGGCGCACGTAAAAACAGTCGACATTGGCCGGCTTGATACTGCGTACCAGGTCCAGCAGTTGTTCCTTGCCGCGCGCTTCGAGCTCGGCTTCGATCTCGTACGACTTGTCGAAATGATCCTCAATGGCGCGCTTGCTGCGGCCCGTGACAAAGATCATCTCGGTGATGCCGGCCGCAATCGCTTCTTCCACGGCGTATTGGATCAGCGGCTTATCGACGATGGGCAGCATTTCCTTGGGGCTCGCCTTGGTGGCAGGCAGGAACCGCGTCCCGAGACCTGCTACGGGAAACACGGCTTTGGTGACTTTCAGCATGGTATGCATTCCCACATCGGTTGATAAATGTGTGCGGTTCGCCAGATAGGCGCCGAATGGATTGGGTTGAAATCGTTGTTGAAATCTAATTCACGTTTCGACAAAATTAAAGTTATTCACACGAAAAAAATATTCTATACGGCCAGCTATTAGCATCAGGTGGCAATATAGGAAACAATTACGGCCGAAGCGGATGGACTCCCGTAACTTTTACGGGTCAGCTGCCGCTTCGGCCGCGGCGCTAGGCGGCGCCTTCCTCGTTTTCGTCGACCGGCGGCATCTTGCCTCGCGTCATCCGGAAGCGGCCGATGGGTTCGTTGCGAAGCGCCTCGCGGTAAGCCGACGCGGCGACAAGGATGAGGAGCACGGCGACGCCGGCGAGCACATGCAGGTTCATGACTCCACCTCTGGTCTGAAGAATCAGGCTCTCAAATTATCACGAAAAAATCGGCAAATAATTTCCCTGAAAACTCATTTCGCATTTGATTACAAATAGAAACATATTGGATTTTTTTCACCTCCTGAAACGCCATTTTTTATCCATTTTTTTGATCTGGCGCTGTTCTAGGATGTGCTTGCGGCTGTGCGTGCGCGTATTGCTGCGCATTCGCCGTCACGCCGCGCTGGCATCAGCCGGCATTGGCCCATCATCAGCCCACTCACCTGTATGGATAAGGACCGCGCATGAGCGATTCAGCATTCGATGCCACCGGTGCATCTCTGCCCTTTTCGGCTCGCCCGCAGCGTGACGCGCGCGTGGAAAGCGCTGGTAAGGAACACGTCATCGATGCGATGCGCGGCTTTGCCGCGCTGCTGGTCGCCTACTTTCATTGCCGCCAGGTCGCCTGGGTGGGGATGGAGAGTTTTCACCACAGCGTGGGTCATGCGCTCAGTTTCAGCTCGATCGTGGCTTACCTGACGTTGCCGATCGCATGGGGCTCGGCAGGCGTGCCGATCTTCTTCGTGATCAGCGGGTATTGCATTCATCGTGGCGGCGCGCTGCGTCTCGCACAGGACGCAAACTACACGCTCGACACGGCCAATTTCTGGGCGCGCCGCTTTGCACGGATCTATCCGGTCCTGCTGGCCGCACTGCTGCTGACCTTCGCGCTCGACTGGTGCAGTTTCCAGTTGCCGCCTGTCAATCACAAGCTGCGCGAAATCGGCCTGCATGCATTTCTCGTCAATCTGTTCTCGCTGCAAGGCGTGGCGGGCAAGACGTACGGGTCGAACGGCGCATTGTGGACGCTGTCGCTCGAAGTGCAGTTCTATGCGATCTACCCGTTGCTGTTCGCGCTGCGGCGCCGCCTTGGAATGACGCCGCTGCTCGCGCTCGTGGCGCTGGTCAATATCGTGTCGGCTTACGTGCTGGAGCGTCACGATCTGCAGTTCTTCACGTCGTATTGGTTTTCGTGGACGCTCGGCGCGTGGATCGCTGACGCACGGGCACAGAAGGCATCTGCGATGGATACGCGGCGCGCGTCCAACGGGCTCTATGCGATCGCGGCCGTGCTGGTGGCGCTCGGTTGCGTGGCGTTTCATTTCGGCCAGTACGGTGCGTTCCAGCTCTGGGCACTGGGCTTCGCTTTCTACCTGTATAAGGCGCTTGATCGGGGCGCAGTCGCGACGCCGGTTGCACGCGTGCTGTCGCGCTTCGGCGATTTCAGTTTCTCGCTCTATCTGATCCATCTGCCGATTTTTGTGCTGCTGTCGTCGCTGCTGTATCGCTCGGCGTTGCAGTTGTCGATCTGGCCTTCGTTCGGCTTCATGCTGGTGGCCGTGCCGGTTGCCTATGTGTTTTATCGGCTGGTCGAATTGCCGGCGATGAAGTGGTCTGCAAGTCTTAAGCCAAAAAGCAAAGGGAGCGTTGCTGCCGCGCGTCCGTGAGTGACGACGGCCACCGCCTGACGTGCAAAACCGCAGGCGGCGGCTCGCACCTGACACGAGCAAGGGCGTAGTGCGTGACGCGAGCAACCGTAGTGCAAAACGCAAAAAGGCCGCGGCGCTGTCCCGATTGTTGCTCCGGACAGCGCTGCGGCCCTTCTCTTTGTGCATCGTGCTTCTACTTCAGGCTTTCGGCCTTCGCTCCGCCTATCGCGTCTTCTTAGCCCCCCGCCACGCCCATCAGAATACGCTCAACGCCCGCCACATAGGCTGCTGCCCCGAACCGCCCTAACGCGGTCTGATAGCCGTTCCTGACCAGCCGCTCGCGCAGCGTCGTGTCGCTGCGCAACTCGGCCAACACATCAGCCAGGGCATGCGCGTCACCCGGCTCACACAGCACCCCGTTCACGCCGTCTTCGACAATTTCCAGCACGCCGCCGGCCCGAGCCGCCACCACCGGCCGCTGCGCCAGCATCCCCTCAACGATCACGCGGCCGAACGGCTCCGGCGTGATCGACGTATGCGCGACTGCATCGACCGCGCACATACAGGCAGCAATATTGTGCTGAAAGCCCAGAAAATGCACCCGGTCGCCCAGAGCATGGCTCGCGACGAACGAGCGCAACTCGGCCTCGTAGGCATCCTCACCGAACAGCGGCGACCCTACCAGAACCGCATGCATATGAGGATTGAGGACCATTGCCTCGAGCAACACGTGCTGCCCTTTCCAGCGCGCCAGCCGGCTGAACGAGCCGACCAGAAAGGCGTCCTTCGGCAGCTTCAGGCGTGCGCGCAGCGTCGCAACCGGCACGTTGCGCAGCGCGTCGAAAGGCGCCGCTGCAATGCCGTTGAAAACGACATCAATGTGCTTTTCATCGAAGCGGGTGAGCTCGGCAAACGCACGCGCCGACGCGGCCGAATTGGCGATCACATGAGCGAGGCCAAGCTTCGAGCACCATTTGATGATCTGCAGCTGCTTGCGGCCGAAATGCTCGGCGCTCACGATATCGCGCAGATGCCACACCACCGGGCGCCGCGCAAGCCGCCCCGCCAAGGCGCCGATCACCATCGCGCGCTGCGTGTTGGCATAGATCACATCGGCATGCCGCGCGCGTGCGACGGTGGCGCGTACGAGCGCGGCAACCCCCTTGAGCGCCCGTCCGAGCGGAGGCGTGCCGCCCTGTTTGCGGACTCCGCGCAGCGCACCGGAATCGAGTACCCGCACATTCACGCCGGCCGTATCGAGCGCCGTGCGAAATGGGCCATCGTCAAACAGCACGACTTCGATACGCGCACGCAGCGCCTTCACAATCTCGAGTAGCGACAGTTCGGCACCGCCGAGGACACCGCTCTGATCGATCGCCAGCACGCGTGGTGCCGGCCTGGTCTTACTTTCGGCGGGGGGCGGCGCCACATATGGTTCATAGGCCGGCAGGGACGCACCCTGCAGGGCCGGCACGGCAGCGCGCACATGCGCAAAGAAACGCTCGCGGAAATGCGCGGCCGAGAAGCGCTCCGCATTGGCGCGGCAATCGGCGGCGACAAAGCGACTCGCGTGAACGTCAAACTCCTCGACGGCGGCGATGATCGATTCGGCGCGCTGTTCGTCGAAAAACATTCCGGTGGGTCGCACGCCGGATAGATCGCGCACCGTTTCGAGCGCCCCGCCCTTGCCGTACGCGATCACCGGCGTGCCACACGCCTGGGCCTCTACCACCGAGATGCCGAAGTCCTCCTCGGCGGCGAACACGAACGCCTTGGCCCGCTGCATCTTCTCCTGCAGCACCTTGAACGGTTGATACCCCATGATTTCGACATTCGGCGTGGCCTTCGCGCGAATCTTCTGCATATCGGGCCCGTCGCCAATGACGACGAGCCGCCGCTGCGGCATCCGCGCAAACGCTTCGACGATCAGATCGATCTTCTTGTACGGCACCATCCGCGACGCGGTCAGATAGAAATCTTCTTTCTGTTCGTGGAGCACGAAGGCATCGACGTCCACCGGCGGGAAGATCACGTGCGCTCTGCGCTGATACACCTTCCTGATGCGCCGCGCGATAAATTGCGAGTTGGCGACGAACGTGTCCACCGAATTCGAGGTGCGGATATCCCAGTTGCGGATGTAGTGCAGAATCAGCCGCGCGAGAGCTGATTTCGGCCCATTGGTCAGCTTCGACTGCTGCAGATATTGATGCTGCAGGTCCCACGCGTAACGAATCGGCGAGTGCACGTAGCTGATGTGCACCTGGTCGGGTCCGGTCAGCACGCCCTTGGCGACCGCGTGGCTGCTCGAGATCACTACATCGTAGGCCGAAACATCCAACTGCTCGATCGCGATCGGCATCAAGGGCAGATACGCGCGGTACTTCGTGCGGGCCTTCGGCAGCTTCTGGATAAACGACGTCGTGACCGACTTGCCGCGCAGGAAACTCCGGTCCTCGAGAAAATCCACCACGCTGAACAGGTCCGCATCCGGAAAGCACGCCACGATCTGTTCGAGTACCCGCTCGGCGCCCGCATAGGTGACGAGCCAATCGTGCACGATCGCCACGCGCACGTTCTTGTGCGCGAGCGGCGCGCGCAGCGCTGGCGAGACAGGTGCAGGCGACGTGGAGAGTTCGGCCAGCGCGCCGCGCTGGTTGGGCCGCAACACGGCTTCCTCAAGGACATTCTGGTTCATGCGTTCTTCCTCGGATTCAGTCGCAACAGCAGCGAACGCGCAAGATCGCGCAAAGCGGGGGTCATGGTGATCGACCATGCAACATTGGCGGTCACGACCAGCGCGCCGGCTGCGATGGCCAATGACAGGCTGGGCAGGAAGCTGGCCAGCCACAAGCTGACCAGCAGAAACGCGAGATGCGCGAGCATGTCGAGCGCAATCGGGCGGGCGCGAATTGCCGACAGCCAAAGCAGCACGCCGTAGTCGAACAGCGCGCGGCCGGCCACGGCCACGGCCGCCCCGGTCAGCCCGAAATAGTGAATGCCGAACCACAGCGCAGCGGCAAAGAGCGGCAATTCGAAGACGCCCACCCGCGCCGCGACCGCAGGATTAACCTGCGACTGGATCATGATCCGCGTCACATTGGCCTGTCCGACCAGCCACACGGAGACGATCAGAATGCGACCCACGGGCGCCGCGACCGTCGCGATCTCGTTGCCTACCCAGAGATGCAGAAAGGGTCCCAGCACGAACATCGCCACCAGGGCGACCGGCGTGAAGGCGCCATTGAGGAATTCGAGCGACTGCTGTGTGATCAGGTCAGCGTGATCGCGACCAACAGCGGAAAGCCGCGGAAACAGCGTGCGCACGAGCGCCGTCGGCACAATGTTCAGGCGGGTCACGAGATTCTGCGGCACGGTATAGAAGGTCACGAAGCGTGCCCCCAGGCTGGTGCCGAGAAAGACCTTGTCGAGCGAGTCGGCCACCATGGTCGTGATGCTCGCAATCAGCATCCAGCCGCCGAAGTTAAAGAGCCCCTTGGCCACGCCGAGTTGCGGCGGCAGGATGCGGCGCAGGTTGAGCACCTTGAGCGCGGACCGTCCAAGCAGCCCCGCGGCGAAGAGGCGCGCCACCACCGCCGCGGCGAGCACGTTCTGCAGGCTCGGCCCCATCAGCCAGGCAGCGCCTAACGGCAGCAACTGGAAAACGAACGTGCCGATGGTCTGATTGGTGTTGTAGACGCCAAAGCGCTCGGCGCCGTTGATCGCGCCGGCGAACACCCAGGAGACGTTGGCAATCGGAATCGCAATGGCGAGCCATGGCAGCGCCATATAGACCTCGTGCTGCAACTCCGGTGACACTTTGGTGAAATACGCGGTGTAAAGAAAAGCGCCAAAATAAATAATTAATCCACCGATAATGCCCGTCACCAGGTTGAGCCATGTCGCGCTCCAGAACACGCGGGCGCTTTCATCCGCATCGTTCGAGGCAAGCGCCTTCGAGATGTGGTTCTGCGCGGCCATGCTCATGCCCAGATCGAGAATCGAAAAGTAGCCGATCAGGGTCCACACGAGAGCAATCACGCCATAACGTTCCACGCCCAGTAACCGGATATACGACGGCACCGTAACGAGCGAAACGAAGGTGGGCAGTACCAGGCCGAAGAAATTGATCGCGACGTTCTTGAGAATGCCTTTGTCCATCGGATGCCTTTTGATTCAGAGGGTCGGCGCATGGTTTGTGCATTGCTTTGCACTGCTGCGCACAGTGCGACGCCGAGGAGACTGGTTCGAGTAAAGCACGTAAAAAATGCGTACCGCGCGCCATAAATCGACAGAAAAATAATTCGCAGCACGATGGATATGGCGACGCCCTGGGGTGGCTTCTCAGGCCGGTTATCAGGCCGGTTTCCAGCGGTACATCATTACCTTGCCGCGTGCGTCCTCCTCGACGAACACCAGGTATTCGCCGTTGCTGCGCCGGTACGCGCTCACGCCATTCGGCACGTCGACCCAGCCCGAGGCCTTGCCCACCTCGGGGCCCGGCCGGATCACGCCGACTTCCCTGCCGCTGTCCTTGTCGAACACATGCACCGCGCCAACCGGTTCGACGGCGAACACGTATTGCCCTTCGACGGTGAGGCCGATGATCGTTTCAATCGGTTTGGCTTGCGGCTGCCACGGCAACGTGACGGTGTAGCGCTGCACGGGTTTGCCACTCGACCAGTTGTCGTAGCGCACCAGCACCCGTCCGACTTCTTTCCAGAAGCCGGCCTGGACCGCGGCATCGGCCGTGTAACCGGTCACGTACAGCGAGTCGGTCTCCGGCACGTAGATCGCGCGGCGCAGTTCGGTGAAGGGCTGCGGCACCGGATAGGTGGTCATGTCCGAGTACGAATAAATCGGATTGCCCTTCGCATCGAGACCGCCGAAATGCAGCCTATGAATGCCTTTGATATCGCTCGTGCGCCAGATGTCGCCGTTGGTGTCGACCCACCAGCCCCAACCGCCTGCGAGTCGGGTGCCACTGGTGTTGGGCGTGAATTCATCGCTGGCAAACTGGCCGTTGCCGTTCATGTCGCGCCAGATCCAGTCGCCGCCCGGAGGCGCGTTCGGCACGTTGGCAACCGGCCGTTCGCGGCCCGCAATGAAGCCCGACGGAATCGCCGTCTCGCCGTCATGCGCGCTATCGAAGCGGTAGATCTTCAGGTGATCTGCGTACATATCCGTCAGGTAGAGGAACGTGTGCCCCTTTAGCTGACGCGCGATCGGCAAGCCCGGCCACTGGTCGGTGTGAAACACCGGGTCGTCCGGATACTTGAAGCGATTCGACAGGAACCCTACATATTTCCAGTCCTGACCGGGCGGCTTCGTGAGATCCAGCTGGAAGCGCTTGTTGCCGGTGTAGACGCTGTCCGGGCGTGCCGGATCCACCCATGCGCCGTCGACGAACAGCAGCCCTTGCACCTGCCAGAGTTGCTGACCATCGGGCGCATAGCTTTCGAGCGTGGCGCCGAGCCCCGCGCCTAGCGGCGCGTAGTGCGGACCGATGCCATTGGTGGAGACATACACGTTGCCGTGCGCATCGACGCCGACGCCAGTCAGTCCATTGAAGCGCTGCGGCCCCGGCCGGCCCGCGACGCCAGCGAAGATGCCGCCGCGTTCGCCAAGCGTGCCTGAGGCCACGTAGCGACCCTCGCTCTTGCTGAAAAACAGCACCTGTTGACGCGGACCGTTGTCGGCGATCAGCACGCGGCCATGCGCGTCGAGCGCGACGTCAACCGGCACCGAATCCGCCGGCAACGGCACCGTATCGCCGAGCAACTGCCCGCTTGCCGAGTAATGCGCGACGTGCGGCGTGGTATCGGTAAGCGTGCCGGTTAACACCCACAGCGTGCCGTCGGCAGCCAGCGCGATACGTCCCGGCTCATGCACGCTCCACGCCGCCTTCTTCTGCATCGATTCGGCGTCATAGACTTCAATACGGTTTTGCGTAGTGTTGGACGCGTACAGCGTCGCGTCGTTGGCGGCCAGTCCGTCGATGTCGGCGTGCGCGCCGGTGGCCACTTCGTTCATCATCAGAAAGCCGGCAGCCAGTTGCGCATGGGGGTCAGCCGCGCCATTAGCGCTATTAGCGGCAGCCACTGCGGGCTGAAACAGCGCACTGAGTTTCGGGTCCTCGATCTTGCGCCGCGAGATACCGAACCATTGCTTGCCCTTTTGCGGCCAGATGCCCTGCCCGACCAGATGGCCCTTCTCATTGCCGACTGACACGGCCATGAACACATAGCGGCGATTGACTGCAATCGCGTTGCCGCCGCCGGTGCCCCAGCCGTGCGTGCCGCCCGCGAAGCCCAGCATCTTGCCGTTCTGATACGTACTGGCTTCGGCGCCGCTTTCGTCCCACGGTGCGTTGGTGTAGACCTTGCCGTCAGGCGCGACGGCGATTGCCGTGATATTGATCTGCGTCCACGTGCCGTCGCCGAAACCGAAGGTGTTGCCGATCCATGAGGTCTTCGCGTTCAGCACCGTTTCGGCCGAGGCAGCGAACGCTGCAAGACACAGCAGTGCGGCGAGCAGTTTCGCGAAGATGAGACGGACCAAGGTGTTCCTCCAGTCAAAGCCGTGCGGCAGCGAGCGGCGCGCACGAACAGGCGATGTCCAATGAAGTGATGGCCGGGACGGCACACGGAATACGGAATGCGAAACGGCGGTGCGGCACGATGCGCTGAGGGTCGCCGCGGACAATCCCACGCGGGGAATGATCGAGCCGCGCGCTGCGACGCACACATCCGGCACCTGTTACCGGTTCACATTACGCGGGAAATTCGCCGCAACGAAAATCGAAAATAATTCAAAAATATTCATCTATTAATGCGTGAATAAATATTTCATTTAAAAATATCCCGGGCGCATGGCCCGCTAACTCCTCAATCTATTTCTTCATTTCATTCCCGTTTTTTCATCATTTTCTTTTCCCTAGAATGAATTCCACTTCCGTTGGGCCTGCCATGAGGAGCTGTCGTTGGCGCACGACGGAATGCCCATGCCGCAGCGAGTTCGCTTGCCGGCCCACCCGATGCCCACCATGGACGGTTCATGACTGTTAGTGCCTTGCCTGCCCCGCCTTCCCACTCACGCCGCATCGTGCAGCTCGACGGCTTGCGCGCGATTGCCGTGCTGGCGGTGTTTGCACAGCACGCACTGAAGGCGCCGCTCTGGATGGGCGTCGATCTGTTTTTTGTGTTGAGCGGCTTTCTGATCACCGGCATCCTGCTGGAGCGCAAAGCGCGTCAGCAATCGTATTTCGGCTATTTCTATGCACGCCGGGCGCGCCGCATTCTGCCGCCGTATCTGTTGCTGATGGCCGTGTCGTCCTTGCTGTTCGGCTTCGGCTGGGCAAAGCATTGGGAGTGGTACGCGTTCTTCGCCACCAACATCGGCGATGCGCTCGGCCAGAGCGGCCATGACAGCCTGAACGTACTGTGGTCGCTGGCCGTCGAGGAACAGTTCTACATCGTCTGGCCGTTCGTCATCCTGCTGCTGCCCGAGCGCGCCCTTGCTTGGGTCGCTGCCGCGCTGATCGTCGCCGTGCCCGTGCTGCGCGCCGTCGCGACGCCGTGGTTCGATTCGTTCTGGCCCATCTACTACCTGACGCCGTTCCGCATGGATCTGCTGTCAGCCGGTGCATTGCTTGCCGTGGCCGTGCGGCGCAATCCCGACGCGCTACAGCCCTTCAGGCCGCTCGCGCTGCTGGGGTGTGCTGCCGCGCTGGCCGTGTTGGCCTGGCTGCATCTCCACTATCCGCGCTTCCGGGCCGAAAACACACCACTCTCGAACGGGGCGCTGTATAGCGTTTCGCTCGTCCTGTGCACATCGCTCGTGGTCATCGCCCTGGAGAGCCGGGGCATCGTCAAGCGGCTGTTGTGCAACCCGGTGCTGGTCTACATCGGCACGATCAGCTACACGATTTATCTGATTCACCTGAGTGTCCTCTACACGTTATGGCCGTTGCATATGAATCGCTTTGTGACGGCCGCGCTCGCGCTGGGGATCACGCTCGCCTATGCCAGCCTCACGTGGTTTGCTTTCGAGCGGCGCCTGATTCACGGGCCGGCATCGCGTCCGGGGCGCGGCTCGGCGTCGTTGCGTGGTGCGTCGCAAGCACCGCAGACGCGCGCATGAAGTCCGTGGCGCTCATGGCGCGCATCACAAGACATGGCGCCGCCGCTGCTGCCACTGCTCTGCTGATGGTTGCGGTATGCGGCCGGGCGAGCGCGGATGCCCCCGCGGCGCCGGATGGGCACGCGCTTCACGCCAACCCGCCCACACAGGTGGTGATCGAAGCCTATGGCGACTCGACCACGCTCGGCATTTCCTGCAGCGCGGGTCACTGCAGTCCGCGCCCGCAGAATGCGGTGACGCATCTGCAGGAGGCGATGCATACGACTTACGGCGAGCGCGTCAGCGTGGTCAATCTCGGCGTGGGCGGCACCATGGCCTATCAGTTGCGCGACGGCACGGATCGCGGCCGTGGTGTGCCGTGGGCGCAGCGGCTTGCCGCGTCGGACGCGCAGATCGTGACGATCAACTACGGCATCAACGAAGTGATGCACAACCAGACGCCCGAGCAGTTCTACGAAGCGGAAACGGCGCTGGTGAAAGCCGCGCTCGCACTCGGCAAAGAACCTGTATTGCAGACCTCAAACCCGATGCCCGATGGCCGCCTCAATGCCCGACTCGCGGCGATGGTCGCGATGACCCGCCGGGTGGCCGCCGAGCAGCATGTGCCGCTCGTCGATCAGTACGCCTACATCAGCAGTCTATCGGACTGGCAATCGATGATGTCCGACGGCGCGCATCCGAAGCCCGAGCTGTACCGTCTGAAGGCTGGCCAGGACATGCGCGTGGTCGACCCGCTGGTGCGGCGGCTGCTGGCGGGTTCGTCGTAGCAGCGCGCGGTCTCCCCTTACCTTTTCTTTTTTCTTTACCGTTACCCAAGGCAACCTATGAGCAACCAACGCAAAGCGATCATCACCGGCGTGTCCGGCCAGGACGGCGCGTATCTGGCGAAACTGCTGCTCGACAAGGGCTATCAGGTGACCGGCACGTATCGGCGCACCAGCTCCGTCAATTTCTGGCGCATGAACGAACTCGGCATTGCCGGGCATCCGAATCTGCGGCTCGTTGAACATGATCTGACCGACTTCGGGTCGACGCTGCGGTTGCTCGACGGCGCGCAGGCCGATGAGCTTTATAACCTCGCGGCGCAGAGCTTCGTTGGGGTGTCGTTTGATCAGCCGGTGACTACGGCTGAAGTGACTGGTATTGGTGCGTTGAATCTGCTTGAGGGGATTCGTATTTTGAGTCCCAAGACGCGGTACTACCAGGCTTCGACTTCCGAGATGTTCGGGAAGGTGCAGGCCGTGCCGCAGCGTGAGGATACGCCGTTTTATCCGCGTAGCCCGTATGGGGTTGCGAAGTTGTTTGCTCACTGGACTACGATTAACTATCGCGAGTCGTATGGGATCTTTGCTAGCAGCGGTATTTTGTTCAATCATGAATCGCCGTTGCGGGGGCGGGAATTCGTCACCCGGAAAATTACCGATACGGTCGCCAAGATCAAGCTCGGCAAGCAGGACGCGCTGGAACTCGGCAATCTGGATGCCAAGCGGGATTGGGGGTTTGCGCTCGAATATGTCGAAGGGATGTGGCGCATGCTGCAGGTCGATGAGCCAGATACGTTTGTGCTTGCTACGAATCGTACTGAGACCGTGCGGGATTTTGTGCGGATGGCGTTTGCGGCGGCTGGGTATCAGCTTGAATGGTCCGGGAAGGAGCAGCGTGAGACTGGGATTGATGTTGCTACTGGTAAGACGCTCGTGCGCGTGAATCCTAAGTTTTATCGGCCTGCGGAAGTGGATCTTCTGATCGGCTGCGCCGATAAGGCTAAGGATAAGCTTGGGTGGGAGCCTCAGACTAAGCTCGAGCAACTCTGCAAGATGATGGTGGCCGCGGATCTTACGCGGAATCAGGAGCACGAGACGTTTTGATGTGCCTGCGGCGTCTTGTTATTGGTTGTTTGCCTGCGGCGTTGGCCTTTCCTTGATTTGATATTGGTCTATTAGCTTCGCCCCTGTGCGGGGCGGCACCTACTTTCTTTGCCGCGGTGTGTGTCAAGGTAGTTGTCGCGTGAACCGCTATGCTGCGTGTTTGTACATTTCGGCCGAGGCCCGGGTTCGCTCCGGATTCAGATAGACCGCGTCTGTCAGGTGCCAGTTGCGGATGGCACCTGACCATCGCGT